>NZ_DASTAT010000046.1 GCF_035712445.1 Oligoflexus sp.
CGGATCAGCCCGAACGCCCAAACTGCCACCAGCACCGCACCGACCACACCCATCAGGGGATCCATCCAATCCCAGGCCCAAAACTTCCCACTGAAAAGCGCAATAATCGCCAAAACCGAAGTGGCCGCATCCGTCACCACATGCATATAAGCCGAGCGTAAATTCAAATCGTGATGATGCCCGTGTTTATGATCGTGCGCATGATCGTGGTCGTGATCATGATGGTGGTGATGATCATGTCCATGCCCGTGGTCATGCCCATCCTTCAAAAGCCACGCGCTCACCAAATTCGTCGCCAGCCCCAAAAACGCAATTGCAATGGCCTGATCATACTGAATCGGTGTCGGCGTGATAAACCGCAGGACCGACTCAAACAGCATCATCCCAGCCACGCCCATAAGCAGGATGGCGCTCGTATAACCACCGAGCACCTCAATCTTCCAGGTCCCAAAACTAAAATGCGAATGCCCCGCCAACTTCCGCGCCGCTTTATAAGCCGCAACCGAAAGCCCCAAAGCCAAAGCATGCGATGCCATATGCCAGCCATCGGCCAGCAGCGCCATGGAATTGAAAATCCAACCGCCGATGATCTCGACAACCATGACAACGGCGGTCAGGATCACCGCACGCTTCGTGTTGCGCTCTGCCAGGGGGTTGCCTTCATCGAATACGTGGGAATGATCGCCTTGAAAAAAATCGGGCCTGGTCATTGCTTGTTACTTCCGTCAGCAGAAATGAGGCTTGTCTTCTACCATAATACCCGGCGTGGTCGAAAAGGTCCTGGCTTTTATAAAATTAGGGCATAGCCTTCCGCATGGCCTCATCGACCACCCGCGCCAGTTTCAAATGCCCCTTCATGCTCAGATGAAAGCAGTCATTCGCAATATCTTCGCCGGTAAACATCAGGTCCGAGGTTTCCCGCAGATGGTGTATCTTAAACGATGGATGCACGTCCGCCAGCTTTTTAGCCAGTTTATCGAGCTCCTGTCGATAAGCCGCAAGCATACCCGACAGGCGCAATTGAATTTCAGTCCCGCCTTCCTCATGCACAGCGAAAAGCGAAGGGCAGTAGCTGCGTGGCCCCTGACCGAACATCATGCCGAAGATAAATTTATCGCTCATGCCTTCTTTCAAAAGCTCCGAGGTCGGACTTTTAAAACGCCCGCTCTGCAAATCACGACAGGTCAAATCCTGTCCATAGGCCTTCACCGGCCGTCCCAAAATATCGGGTGAACTCACAATCTGCAAAATCCCCAGGGGATCCAGCAGCCATACATGAGTCGCACTATGATCCGGCTGAGCATTCCGAATCAAATACCGCAAAGCCTGTTCCTGATGCTTCGCATAATCCGCAGCCTCGGTCGCGAATTCCGCCTGCGGCGCACACAGATCATTGCCGGTGAAAAACATAAAAACATGCCGTGGCGCCTTGGATCCGGTCGCATCCAGCAGACGATCCACCTGCCGCGTCGCATGCTCGGAACGTTCGCCGTCCCGCGCTGCGATCAAAATTTCATGTGGGCTGACCTTGCGCTTGCGTCCCAGGAGATAGCCCCAGCTATATTCCTCGGTATCCAGATACCGCTTTCCAAGGACCAGCATTGCGTTATCCGTCACCCAGCTGAAGGGATTATCGAACTCCCGCCGCGAGAAATCCAAACGCCGTGGAGGCATCGCCGGCTGTTCAATGGGCTCCCAGGTTTCATTCAGCGTCTGATAATATTCAGGCCCAGGGCTCATATCGACCTTGCCGGCAAAAATCTGGCTCAGAAGTTCAATATCAAAGCGCAGTGTTTCATGCGCGGCTCCGCCGGTGCTGATGCTATCCCCCAGGAAAGCGACCGTATCACCTTTGGCAGATCCGCTCATAGAGACGAGACCGGCCAGAAGCCAAGCTAAATATTTACGCATGATGTCTCCGGAAAGAAGTCAGCGGAGGCAGGACGCTCCGCAATGAAATGGTCAGCGAGAACAGAACGCAACATGAAACTATCCGCGGGAACCGAACGAGCCCAACACCCCAGCCCCTCACGTCGGCGAGCACGAGTCAAACAACCCAGCCCCTCACCTCGGCGAGTGCGAGCCCCATACCCCAGCCACTCAGGTCGGCAACGTAGCTTTCTTCCCGTCATCTCTTGAACACTCGGATACCGGAAAAAACTGCGTGCTAAGGCAGTAGACGGTATCCTTGGTTCCGATGTCGACATCCATTCGCTCCGCGAGTCTGTTGCATGTTTCACGCAGGGTCGCCATCAGCTGCGGCAGATTTTTTTCAGCAACGGCCACCATGTAGCTGTGCATGGCGTGGGGCCGTGTCTCATCGACCGCCTCAATGGCTTTCCATAGTATCTGTCTGCAGAATTTTTGAAAAGACTCGGATTCGACTGATCCCACAAAGTTTTGCTGCGCTTTGACAAGCTGAAGTCGCCCGTCCTCGTTGCGCTTCAAAAGCCCCAGCCTTTCAAGCCGCTGAAGTGCGTCCTTGGCCTGCTCCACAGGGATGCGCAGACTTTTGGCAATGTACTCGGGCTCTGCCTTTATATTGTCCAAACGCAGAAGTTCCATGACGGCAACATTGTACCAGTCAGAAATAAGATGAAAGGTGTCATCACCGATTAAATCCGCAAGCGGTGAACGACGAAATCTCTGCAAACGTATGCGGGCCGCCTCGCGCAGGAGTCGACTCCGTCCATGCTGACTTTCCACCAGATCAAGGAAGTACTGCGTTTCCTCTTCGTTGAATCGCATGAGTCGCGCAATTTGCTGCGCAACCTGAGTTGACACACCTTGCTTCCCGTGTAAAATCTCGCTGAGTCGGCTGGGTGTTAGCGCGAGATCACGTGCAAAGGCTCCCTGCGAATAGCGAGGATTTTGCTTGATGCGACGTGCCAACTCGCCATGGAGAATCTCGCGATAATCCTGATGCTTCAACACATCCATCAGACCCACTCCGGACAAAGGAGGACAAAAAAATCCTCGTTGGTTCGTAAGGCTTCTGGCTCAACGGCCATGAAGCTTCGTCTACGTCTCGATCTTGGGTAGCAACTCGGGGAAAAGAATCATGCACCTTTTGTATGCCAGTCAACAGGCGGCTGGCAAGCCCAGCATGGTCTTCGTGAGCCTTGTTTGTGAAAAAAACGATCCACTGTGGTTAAACACGCGTATCCACGCGCTAGTGCGCCAGAACAATGCGAAAAAAATACGGGAGAACTTCCCAGAATATTTTGTTTGACCAAAAAGTTGACCTCTTGGCCAGTTTTGTTTTCAATAGGGGGAAACTACCCGTACGTGAACCCAGGGGAAACCTTTCAGGAGTGAAGAGGCTGCGTCATGGAACCACAAAGCGAAAAATACAAGAAACTTCGCATGCTTGACATCGACGACTTGATCCTCCTGCAGCATTTGCTGAGGGGTGGACGACCATCGACCGGAGCAGCGTTGCTCGGCTTGACCCCACCCGCGGTGAGCCACAGGCTGCGTAAAATTGAAGATGTCTTTGAAATTAAGCTCTTTGACCGCATTGGGTCGAAGTTGAGTTTGAACAACGCCGGCAAAGCCCTGTCAGAAAAGGCTGACCGCGCTCTTCTTCTGATGAGCAACTAAGGGCCATGAGACTCCACGATGTCTGTTCGACTCATCGTCTGATTTCAAAGCCCTTGAGCTGCAGAGCGGTGACATCCTGGACCTCATAGCTGTGTATGTATCCCGTGAATCTATCCTGAATGGCCTCGACTAAAGCGGCCAACACTTCTTCCTCACCCTCTGCATGCATTTCAACGCGCCCGTCCGGGAGGTTTTGCACAAAACCTTGAACCGGAAATGCAGCGGCTATGCTGTGTGTATGATATCGAAAGCCAACTCCCTGCACGCGTCCCTTGAAATAATAGCGTTTGGCGACCTTGCCCATCCATAGTTCTCCGTCGTCTGCGATCTGTTTTTTCCTTCTCAATTGTTAGCGTGTGGGGACGAAAAAGTCGCGCTTCAAGTCCAAAGACATCTCATTTCAAGCTCCCCTTCCCCATTTCCCCCACGGACCATTCCACGTATAGTAAAGTCGAACAGCTGTCCCGGGACCGTCATGAATCGCAAAGAGCCAGATCCAGAACACGTTCAGAAAGACTTCGAGGATTTCGTGCGTCAACGTTTTAGCGGCAGTTTTCCCAACTTCTCAAGTGCCGTCCAGCCGCCACCACCGCGCCGTGATCTGCACGAGGAGGCCGCCACGAATCTTGACTGGGATTTTCCCTATAAGCCGAAGGACGTCAAACAATTCCTCGATCGCTCCATCATGAAGCAGGACGAAGCCAAGTGCGCTCTCGCCATTGCCATCTGTGATCATTACAACCAGGTGAAAGCGGTCTATAACGGAAGCGATCCCGGCACCGATGATTACACGAAGCAAAACATCCTGCTCCTCGGACCCAGCGGCGTGGGCAAAACCTATCTCATTCGTAAAATCGCCGAACTCATCGGCGTTCCTTTCGTGAAGGCCGACGCTACAAAATTCAGTGAAACCGGGTACGTCGGCGCCAACGTCGAAGACCTTGTTCGCGAACTCGTCAGCCAGGCGCGGGGAGATATACGTAAAGCGGAATGTGGCTTGATTTATTTGGATGAGGCTGACAAGCTCGCCTCCCGACAGCGGTCGACAGGCCGTGATGTGAATGGGAGAGGAGTACAATTTGGCCTACTTCGTCTTATGGAAGAAACCGAAATCGATCTGCGTTCCGGCCATGACTTACAATCGCAGCTCCAGACAATTATGGATTTCCAACGCGGCAAGCTCGGTCGTGGGAAAGTCAGCACGAAGCATATACTCTTCATTGTCAGCGGAGCCTTTACTGGACTTGAAGACATCATCCTGCGAAGAGTCGGACGAGGTGCCCTCGGGTTCCAAGCGGATCATTCCCGGGTCCCAGACCTGAGTGATAAGGCCCTGGATCACGCCACCAGTGAAGACTTTGTGAACTTTGGTTTCGAGCCGGAATTCATCGGACGCCTTCCCGTCCGCGTTGCGTGTCATCCCTTGAGCAAGGATGACCTTCTCAGCATCATGCTGAACTCTGACGGTTCCATCCTCCGCCAGTATCAAAAATCCTTCCGGGCTTACGATATCAATCTCCATTTCACTGATGAGGCTCTGGATCGTATCGCTTCGCTTGCGTTTGAAGAAAAAACGGGAGCGCGGGGTCTCATGACCATCTGTGAAAAAATCCTGCGGCCTTTTAAGTTTGAACTGCCATCGACCATGATTCGGAATCTTCTTGTGACCCAAGGGATGGTCGAGAATCCACAGGGATATTTGGATCAGCTTCTGCGGGAATATGGGCAGCCTCTCCATTGACGCTATAAGATTATGATATTTAAAGACAAATAGACATCAAGCCGCGACGAAAAGAAGCCGATAAGAGCCTCAAGAAATTGAGGTTCCTTGATGGCTGCACGCAAATTCAATCCGTCTCAAAAAGCTGCGATCCTTATGCTCTCCTTGGGCGAGGACCTTGCGGCCGAGATTTTCCGCAGCATGAGCGAAAGCGAAGTCCGTTCAGTCGGCACCGCACTCAAGCAATTGGGCCGCGTGGAGCAGGTGGATATTGATGCGGTTGTGAATGAATTCCTTACAGTTCTGAACACCAAAACCACCGGATTGAGCAAGGATACGGCGGCTTTCGCACAAAAGGCAATTCAGCTCGCGTTCAAAGGCAACAAGGGCGAGGCCCTTTCCCAGCAGCTCGGCCGTGGCCCTGTAAAGATGCGTTCGCTTGAGATCGCCGATCCACCGACGATGGCCCGCATTCTTCAAAATGAACATCCACAAACAATCGCCATGATCCTGGCTCACGCGACTTCCGACAAGGCGAGTGCGATTCTGCTTCAGCTTCATGAATCCCTGCGCACCGAGATCATGATTCGTCTCTCGAAACTCGAACCCATAGATCCCGATGTGGTCGCTGATATTGATCAGCATCTTCTCAAGGAAATCGAACGCATGGGTTCCATCCATCAAAGAAAACTGGGTGGGTCGCGGAAGGTGGCCGAAATTCTCAATCACCTGGACAAAGACGGCCTGCGTCTTTTGGAAAAAATCGAGGAGCGCAACCCCGATCTTTCCGAGGACATCCGACAGAAGATGTTTACGTTCGATGATCTTATTCTGATCGATTCCCGCGGCATCCAGGAACTGGTCAAGGTCATTCCACGCGGAACTCTGACCCTGGCCCTTCGTGCTGCGACCGAGACCATCCAAAAACTTTTCTATAAAAACATGTCCGAACGTTCAGCGAAAATGCTGGCCGATGATATCGAGGCCCTGGGTCCTCAGAAGCAAAGTGATATTCTGAAAGCGCAGCGGGAGGTTTTGAACGAGGTGAGAAAGCTCGAAGAAAACGGGCGCCTCGTGATCGATCGCGACCAGAAGCGCCAGGTAAGCTGATTACTCAGCAGCTTTAGCCTTGGGCTTGGGCAATTTGATCAGGCCTTCCGCCACAAGAATTTTGACCTTCTCTTCAGCACGGATATATTTGCCTCTTTGTATGATCGCATAGCGACCGTTGCGCTTTTTGATCAGACGATAAGGTTTCTTGTCTTTCTTCGCAGTCTTGCTTGGAGCCTTGGCCATGATACGGGATCTCCTCTAGGATATTGTGGAACTATTGTATCATGAAGCGGAAAAATCAGATCCCGTTCAAATGAAAAGCCAGGCAGCGAATATGCTGTCCGCCCTGGGAAAAGCTTTGTACGCCTTGGATTGCGTCCGGGCCGAGCTTCTGCCGGACGATCAAGAGCGACTCTTCATCCGGTATCAGCATGAAGCCTCTTAAATCCTGGCCTTTTTTCGGCCATTTTTTCAAAAAATCAGAAAGATCCCGGTAAAAATCGAGGGGGCGGCTCTTCCCTTCCTGCGAGAGGCGTAACCCATAAGGTGGGTTTAAGGGGGCGAGAATTTTTTCGCCAGGGGGTGGAGGGGATTGGAAGACGTCTGCGCAGAGTGAGTTGGTTATGGGAGCGGCAGACAATGGTTTTAAAAAATTTGCGACATGCAGCAGGAGGGCGGCTGCTATATCGCCTTCTTTTTCGATCAAAGTTGCAGGTGGAAGTGTATGAATCCTTTCGCTGAGGCGCTTGCGAATGGAATCCAGCGTGGCTTTCGGTGTAGCGGGGAGGTTTTCCAGATAGGCTCCCGGATTCCACATGAACGCCGGTAAATTTCCCAGCAAAAGCCAGGATTCAAAGAGCAAAGTCCCACTGCCGGCAAATGGCACTGCGATGTGATCCGGTTGCCAGCCCTTCTGGAGGCTCATCATCCAACGCAGAGCCGCAGCCGCGAGACATTCCTGCAGCGGGGCTCCGTGCCGGGATTCGGCTTTATAGTTTCTATGGTGCAAAGGATAGGGACCGAGAGCGAGAAAGAGTTTAAAACGGTTCCCTCTCTGCTCGGCAAGGAGCTGCCAGGGGGCTTTCTCTTGAACGGCATGACCTTGCGCCGCGAAAATTTCCGAGATCTGTTCGTAGAGCTTGCCTTCATGATAAAGGTGGCTTTGAAAGGATTGTACTTTCAGTTGCACCGAGGAATTTAGTGGAAGAAACAAGGGAAAATCAAGGCTTTCGAGAGCCTGCTGCAATTCTCCAAAACTGCCGACGTGCTTGTCCAGGATGGTCCAAAAACAGGCCTGGGCGGTCAGGAACCTTTGTGGAATCTCGATCAGCTGGCGGAAATCCAGCTGCGTGATCCCGATGCCTTCCGGGTCTTCCTGTACCTTGGCTTCAAATTTTCCTGGCTGTGTGAAGGTCGCAAGAATGGACCGCACTTCATCCTCGCACACATCCTTCCAACCGGGGGCGGGGACGATGCGAACGTCATGCGGTTTTGCGTGAATATGTTTTTTTATCCGTTTGTCCAGAGCCGAAAGCGTCACCGAATCACCTTGCGCAGATAGTCTTCCAAAAGACTATCCGTCTCCTCCGAGGATTCGCGTTTTTTGAGTTCGCGGACATCTTCCAGAACGTCCTCGCGGTAACGCCGATTCACCTGGTAGTCACGCCGAAGGTCCACATCACCACCGGCCACCTGATTACCATAGTACTGATCGCTCGTCACGCGGCGACGGCGGCCGCGTTTGCCATTATCTCTTTGCGACTGCCGGGCAGCACTTTCGGCCTGCTGAAGCAGTCGACCTGCCATATCCGAGGCGGATTCAGCATCGGCGAATTTGTTTTCATTCCCGGAATCAATCGTCGCTTCCATGGCCTGGACCGCGGCCTTCATGCGCTCGCCTGCGGTGGGGGACATGGAGCGGAGTTGGGCTTCGAGTTCGCGGGTGCCTTTGACGTTTGAGTTCTGATCCATGCGAACCGAGGCCCAGCTTTCCTGGAGGTCCTTTTCTTCACGCTGGGCTGCTTTGTCGAGTTTGGTCGAGACGGAGCTTTGGCGTTTTTGCAGTTCGCGCAATTGGTTTTGTGCGTTGGCGAGACCCTGCTGTCTTTGTTTTTCCTGCTCGGCCCGGCTTTGGTCTTCCTTGCTTTCCAGGGCTTCGATCCACTGGCGGTAGGATTCCACCGTCTGCGAGAGTTTTTGCAGCGCGTCTTCGGTTTGTGGGGGTTTGCTGGTGTCCATCTTTTCAATCTGGCTTAAGGCCTGATTGAAGGGTTTCTTTTGCACCTGATCCCATTCCTGAGGGCGGTTCTCTGCGTTCATATTCTGCATGCGGAGTTCCCAGCGGCGATGGCGCTCGTCGAGGAAGTTTTTCATGCGGTTGACGACTTTATCGACCGGGACTTTGCGTTCTTCTGCTTTTTGTTCGAGGAGGCGGCTGAGAGTTCTGGCGGCGACGAAGAAGTCGCGGTCGCGTTCACGGTCGTCAAGGGATTCGTGTTCGAAGAGGAAGCGGTTGAGGTCTTCGCTGGCTTGAACTGTGAGTTCCTGGTCGGGTTTTCTTGCGATGGATTCGAAGGTTTGTTGGAAGAGGCGGATCTGATGCCGATCGAGTCCATCGAAATAGGGGGAATCTTCGGCTTGCTTGGCGGCTTTGTTTCCGAGTTCGGCTAGATGCTTGGGGTTGTATTCTGACTTCCCTTGGACGGCGAGGTCGAGTTCCTTTTTGGCTTCGGCCAGTGTCCGAAGGGTTTGCTGATAGCGGCCGTAGGCACTTACGACCTTAATAATAAGGGGCTTGCTGCGGCCTATAAGTGGGCCTGTGATCGCGCGGTCCATGGCTTCTGCGACTATCTCTAGTTCCTGTTCGTCCTTGTCCATATAGGTTTCGAGCGGGAGGTTGTAGCTTGTTTCCAGTTCCATTTTGTCCTGGGCAAGGACTTCGGTAACAAGTTCCTTATGGGTGCGTTCGCCGGCCTTAATAACGAGTTGAACGGACTGCAGTGGGTGTTCTGCTTTTACAAAGATATCGAGGGGCAGTGGTTTATCGTCCGGCCAGGATTCTTCCAGGTCGGCAACCGAGCTTAGTGTTACCTGCGGCACTGGCAGACGTTTCACTTTGATGACCGCGGTCGGCGTACTGGTCGAAATAGTACTGAGGAAAAGCTGAGCATCTTCGGTAATGGCAAATGTTACCGAGAAGCGGCCCGTGGTTTCATTCCCTTCGGGGCTCGGAGCTTTCACCAGCCGGAAAGTTTGAAGATTCTTTCCTTGGCTATCCTTCAGCTGAAGACTCGGTGCGGATTCGGGCTGGGCTGTTACCAAGACCTCAACAAGGTTCTGCTCAAGAACAGTAAGCTCTAATGTTTTGCTGCTGAGCTTAATCAACTGACCATCCGACTCCGGCATACCTTCAACGACACGCAGTCTTGCCCCATAGGTCAGACTCAAAGCTGCCCGTTCCAGAGATTGCAACGCGCTTTCCCAAGCCTGACCCGCTGTCTGGCTCAAAACAACAAGGGCCAACATAGGCAAAAGCAGCGAGGATCCTTTGGAGATTAAAAGCTGCCAGCCCTCTTTCTTGTGCCGTTCCAACTCCGAATCCACCAGCCTGCTCCAGGTGGGATCCAGGTTCGCATCCTTTGGCAGCTGAAACGCGCTCTTATTCGATTGTGGATTGGCCATTTCCAGTGATAAAAGCCATTCGCTCATCGAGCTCGGCCTTAGTCCCTTCTGCCAACCGATCACCAAAAAAACAAAAAGGCTCACGCAAAAAATAGCGAGCTGCTGTCCCCAGGCCTCAGGGCTCACCCAGGCCCATAGCAGAAACGTACAAAGCGCCAGGACACCCCCGCGTAAAACCCGCAAGGCACTTAGCGCATAGTTAATATTCCGACGAAAATCATTCAGACGCGCAAGAGACAAGGCCAAAGGCGAAGAATCTTCCATGGGCACCGTCACAGATTATGAGGTTGCAGAGATTTCACAACGACTGCGCATCCAGGGCAGGATCACTTCAAAAAGTTTTTCCAATTCCTCTGGATCACTGGAAAGAGCGTGAGACGAAATACCCTTCACCTCGGAGATTTCGAGCTGCCAGGTGTTGGTATTCTGACCCACGAGTTTATGCAAAAGGGCACTGTTGTAAAAGAGATCATCTGTTGGGCAAACGAAAAGGACGTTGGCGTCCAATGTTTTAAATACATCAGAAACAGACCGAATCGCTTGCAAAAGCTCTTGCGCAAAACGCGCGGTAATCACAAGCGTGGCATCCAGCCCGCGCTCCTTGCTTTCGTCACTTAGTGGTAAAAAATAAGGCAGCAGGAATCTTGGAACTCGGGCACCAGGGAAAAGCTGGGCCATCCCACTAACGAGCAGCCGGCTGAAAAACGGCAGCACCGTCTGTTCCTGTAGAATCGGCGCCAAAAGCAAACACCGCTGAACATACTGCGGGTACGTCTTCTGAAAATGCATGAGTATCAACGCACCCACACCCTGACCGATCAGAAAGGGCTTTTTCCGGTTCGATTTATGCCGAATCCACGCGACAACCTGTAAGAGGTCGTTCACCAGATCCTGAAACCTAAGAACATCCCCGGTCAACGCCATCGACCGGCCATGCCCTCTCAAATCAAACCCAAAAACATTAAACCCATTCTTAACCAGCATCCCCGCCGCACCTGCATACAGCTCCACATTCTCGCCCAGGTCATGGACAAAAATCACCGGCGGCTGGTCGCTATGCGGCCTTGCCCAACCCTGCACGTAAACCGATGAACCTTCATGATCGATCGGACATGAGAACGCCAGATTCTGGGCGGGTTCATCGAATGCTTCTTCCGCAAAGTGCTGCATCAACGATGAGGGTCCCGAATGCGTGGTCGTCTCCAGCTTCTGCGCGCCCGGAGCCTGATCTTTTGGGGTCTGGGCGTCAAACTGAACAACCAAATGCGACCTCCAGAATCTTTCCAAAGCCATCTTGCAAATTACTACGGAATTAGAATACCATACACCCGCCCCCAGGCTGGGGGCAAAATTAAAGTCTACGCAAGCTCCGTCGGGGGTGTACTGGTTTCGACGGGTGTGGCAGTGGGTTTTAAGGAGCATGTCCGGGGTGGGTACGCAACCCGGTTATAAAGGCGTACTAAACGTATAATCGGCAACGATTCTACTTACGCACTCGCAGCTTAATTAGCTACGACGTTGAACATGAGGCTCCAACACTCATGCAAGACGTATTATCCGTTGGATTACCTTAACGACTCTCCACCTGTGGGCTGTTAAGGGACATCAATCAGGTTGCGGCCTCAAGTGCATGTCCGTGCGCGCTTGAGGCAAGAGGATTAATAACGGTTCTAAGCATGTAGCAGCCTTTGTCGACACACATTCGGACGCGGGTTCAACTCCCGCCACCTCCACCATGAGGCAACTCATGACTCCGCTTGAAAAAATCAAAGCTCACCGTCAAGAAATTCTCGACATCGCGAAGAAATATGGCGCGAGCAACATCCGGATCTTCGGATCTGTTGCGCGTGGGGAAGCTCGCCCGGACAGTGACTATGATTTCCTCATTGAACTAGAACCCGGTCGATCGGCTTTTGAAATCGGCGGCCTTCTTATGGATCTGCAGGATCTATTGGGTGCCAAGGTTGATATTGTTACAGATAAAGGCCTCAATAAGCATATTCGGGAAAAAGTCTTGAAAGAAGCGATCGCCGTATGAAGGACGATCAAATCTACTTACTGCACATAGAAGAATGCATCTCGGACATAAACACCTTCGTCAAAGGCAACCGCGAACTTTTCTTAAATGACAAGCTCGTACGCAACGCCACTCTTCGTAGTCTGCAGACACTTGCAGAATCAACCTCGCGTCTATCCGATGAATTCAAAGAGAAACATCCAGACATTCCATGGCGAAAAATTCGTGGCTTTCGAAATGTAATTGTTCACGACTATCTTGGTCTCGATTACGAAGCGGTATGGCTGGTAATTACAGTCGAAATTCCAAGACTCAGAAAAATCCTTAAGTAACCATTATCTCAAAAACTTCGCGCACGATGGCTCTTTCTAAATTCTGTGTGGGTCCCCAGAAGCCAGTCCTATTTTAAATCATCAATTTGGCGGAAGACCATTTCGTAGTCATTACTCCCTTGAGCAGCTGCTCCCGGGTACTTCGCCACGACAACATACCGTCCGGTGCGTAAAGGCTCGGCAGATGATAGCCGCGACAATTGGAAGTTTGTGGCTTTGCGGCGGGCCGCCACTCGCCGAGCTTCAGCATTTCGGTCTTGTCCTTTTCAACGTCATTGTTAGAGCCAGCCATGCCCAAGGCATTCCGAACATCCGGGAGCTGAAGCTTCTGCGGTGACGGTGACTCAAAAAATTTTAATGAAGTGAAAGAGGGGGAAGTTGATCGTCAACCTTGCGGGGTGGAGTGCCAGGGAGGACCCAAGATTCATCCCAATTGTAACCTGTTTTCGAACAAGGATTAGGACTCGGAGCAACAAAGTTCTATCCTCCCCTGTCTGACATCCTCGATTGTGCATACCTATTAACTTAATCTGCTACGTTTATTGCCTGTTTAAGGACTTCTTCAATTCAGCTCATGTAAAGTCGATAAGAACTTATTGAAGCTAAAAAAGAGTCCCAAACATTATTCCGGGTAAGCAATTCGAATGAAGTCTTCCCTATTCTCTGTGTCGCTTCTAAGTTTCCTTGCTTCCGTCTCAAATCCGTCTCATGCTGACATCATCGATGGCGGAGTGATATACAACGGACCCAGTGCACCATTCAAACAAAGCCCTGAGCCTCTCAACGCATGCAGCAGCGGAACAATTTCGAGTTATCAACCGGGGTCGATCATTGACTGCCGTGATCAAACGCTTTTTCAGACTGTTCCCATCACTGGAACCAGTTTTAGTCTTAATTATTCTTCCAGAAGCCAGCCAGCAACCGAAGGTCTTGGGCGTACACTAAAAATGGACATTGAAAAGTTCTCCGCGAATGATCCAGCGAGGTTTGGAAAATTATTAAACGTGAAAGCGTCATTGACCATTCTCGGCACTGTATTTGAAAAAACCTATGATATCTTACCTAATGAAAACCTTGATGAGCCTTTCGTTTTTGAATACACGTGGGATGGCAACGATGCCAATGGGCAGAAATTCAATGGTCTGGTTCAGTCGGAAATCCGAATCGAATATAGCTTCGAAGGCTCACTGGACACCGGCCCGCGAACAGTTTTCCTTTCAAAAAAAGCAACGTTCGGAGCTGTAGATGCTTCAAGACAAAACCTGGGAGGGTGGTCACTCAGCGGCTATCATGCCTTTCACCCCATGTCTGGCAATATCGTCCTAGGAAGTGGGATCAGGCTCCCTGTTGAAAACCTAAACTATGGTCCCACGTACTTGCCAGATTCCACCGGAATTATTCGAGTTCCGTCGATGGACACCAGCGAGGTTTACCATTTCACGAGTGATGGGCTCCATAACAGGACCGTTGATGCCCTCACTGGCATTGCCAAATACAGCTTCCAGCATGACTCGCTTGGCAGGCTAGTCCTGCATCCCGGAAGTTCGTTCCGGTGTAAACTGCTTATTGCGTAGAGCGAGTCGTTATTGGTCGAACCGCTCTCTTACTTCAGTCAAAGAGAAGTTGTTCGGCGTCCAATCGCCGAGCCATTCTTTGAGACCTTCTTCATCTTCCTCAATACCTTTGAAAACGTTCACACAGCGCTCAAATCCCCATAGGCCACCGCAATCCTCAGGCGGAAAGGTGCCTTTGCCGTCGATCAACCGCCGCTTAAAGCGACTCTCTGCAACGATGGACGTACACTTTATGTCATGCTGCCAACCATCTCCGAAGTCATAGACATATCCGCATTTAGCTTCATACTCAAAATAACTTTTCAGTTTGACCTTGCTTGCAGGGGGAGCTTCGGGTTCATCGAAGGCTGAACCCGGCGGTATGCCTGTCGCAATCTCCTCCGCATTTCGACCGAATGAGGTCGCAAACGAAAAAAGATGACAATCTTCCCATCCACAGGCGTCTTGAATTGCGTCATGAAGATCCTGAAAAGTTGCCGTCTTCCTGAGCTGAAATCGGCGCCAGAGCCGTGGTTTGACTCCTCGAAGAGAAACTTCGAATTCATAATATTCGGCCATATAATCGCTCCGCATTCTTTAACAGGCTTTTGCATTGTCGAAGTTCCCTTTAAACAACCATTTGAAGGGATGCGCTTCGTAGGTATTCCAACGTTGAATAAATTGCAAAACCTTTCTTTGCAAATCATCGCATGTTTTGAAGGATCCATGCTTTAAGACCCTGCGCTGCAGAATGCTAAACCAGATCTCGATCTGATTTATCCAGGAAGCATGTAATGGGGTGTAGACGAATCGGAATCGATGCCGGTGTCGCTGGTTGAATTTTTTCCAGCGATCGCCGTGATGGATGTTTAAATTGTCCCAGACAATATAGATCGGGCCTTTAGGATATACCTTTGCCAGATGCTCCATAAATGTCAGAAGATCACCTGCGCCTCGATATGGCGAGCAGTGACCAGTTATAGTTCCGGTCTTTATATCGAGCGCAGCAAACAAAGATCGTGTGCCGTGTCTAACATATTCAAATTCTTTCCGCCCCACTTTTCCAACGCCAGCATGTTTGAATGGATATTTGCGCTCAAGAGCCTGCATCCCTGTTTTTTCATCAATACACAGAACTGTGGCTTTCTGGGGAGGCGATACGTAAAGAGAACAAATACGCTTCACTTTAACCGAAAAATCCGGGTCTGGACTATGCAACCACATCTTAACGCGATGCGGACGAATCTCTTTGGAAGAAAGGATGCGGTGAATCTCACTTGAGCTGACGTTCCAACCAGTCTCCTGTTGAAGTTGCTGTTTCAATGATCCAATTGTCCAGATGTTGCGAAGGGGATCCCGTTTGAGAGGATTTGAGCACGCCAGCTTAATGATCTGGCATCGGATATCACTGGGAATTTGAATGGGCCTACCATTGCGGGGTGCATCAGATAATGTTGAAACGACAGGATTTTGTGCGAACCTCTGGCACCATTTCCTCACCGTCTTGCAAGTGACACCACAGCCCGCGGCAACCGCTCCCACACTTTTCCCGCTGGCTGCAGAAAGTATAATCCTCGATCGGGTCACCAATCGATGCTCTTCCTTTTCGGAGCGTGCAAGGGATATGAGCGCTGCGCGCACGGGAGGGGATAAAATGAGCCGGACAACATCTGCCACTATTGCCAAATCCATTCGATGAAGCTCGGTCGATATCCAGCCACGAACGAGACACAAAATCAAACAAATTAAGCTTTCTACAGAACTATACCACCCAATAAAACTGTAGGAACGAACTTCCGGGATGCACGACTAGT
>NZ_DASTAT010000047.1 GCF_035712445.1 Oligoflexus sp.
AGGCGATTGAAATTCCAATCGTGACCCACGACGGTTCCTTGATTCTGCATGGCCAGGGCGATCTGCATCGTCTTGTTGCCAGGCGCGGCGCAGAGATCGAGGATTCTTTCCCCCGGCTGAGGATCCAGCAGGAGGGGAGGAATCATCGAGACTTCTTCCTGAAGATGGTAGAAGCCTGCAAGGTACTCTGGTTCTTTGCCCGGTTTCCAATCCTCGGGCACGCGAAAGGCATCCGGGCGCCATGCCAGGGGCGTGATATCGTCTGCCGGCCAGGGCATAAGTTCCAAGAGAGCCGCCGAGGAAATCGCGCGGGTGTTGACCCAAAAAGTTGTCGGCAAAGGTTTGTCAAGACTCGCGACAAACGCGGGCCAGTCGGGACAGATCTCACGATAACGCTGGAATTGTGGGCTGACGGACACGGAAACTCCTGGGCATGGGGACGGCTGAGATTAGGGAGCTTCAGTCCCGAGGGCAAGGAGTTTCCCTCCTGGGTTTGCAACCTTGCCGAAAACCCGCAGCCTTCCGACATCTTGCATCCTTGCCGAAATCTCATGATAGTTACGATAGACCCACAGTTGATTTCTTATAGGAGCCAAGCATGTCACGTACCTCGCACGAAGTTGACTATGAAATTCTGGGGCACTCGCTTCAGGTGGTGGAAATCGAACTGGATCCAGGCGAAACAGTGATTGCCGAAGCCGGTGCCATGAATTACATGGAAGACGGCATCGCGTTCGAAACCCGCATGGGTGACGGCAGTGAAGCGGGTGGTTTCCTTGGCAAATTATTCGGAGCCGGCAAGCGCCTTCTGACCGGCGAATCCTTATTTCTGACGCACTTTACCAATCGTGGCATGGGCAAGAAGCGCGTGGCCTTTTCCTCGCCTTTCCCTGGGCAGATAGTGCCCGTGGATCTTGGCGAAGGACGTCGCGCCATTATGTGTCAGAAGGATTCCTTCCTCTGCGCGGCCTACGGAACCAAAGTTTCGATGGCGTTCAACCGGAAACTTGGTGCCGGATTTTTTGGCGGTGAGGGTTTCATCATGCAGAAGATGGAGGGCGATGGCCGCGTCTTCATGCATGCGGGCGGTCATGTGGTGCGAAAGCAGCTCAACAATGAGGTCATTCGCATTGATACCGGCTGTATTGTGGCCTTTGAAGAGGGCATTGATTTTGATATCGAGCGGGCCGGTAATCTTCGCTCCATGTTCTTCGGCGGCGAGGGGCTGTTCCTGGCCACGCTGCGGGGTACAGGTGCGGTCTGGATTCAGAGTCTGCCCCTTTCCCGACTGGCGGATCGCATCATTGCCAGCGCCCCATCCATCGGCGGCGCGGCCCGTGGCGAAGGCTCTGTGCTCGGAGGCCTGGGCCGCATCCTGGACGGGGACTGAGATTTTTCTTTTCCGCGCGGAAAAAAATCTTGCAGGCTGAAAAGAATTCAGGCAATTATACAACTCCTCTGAGGGGGTTTAGCTCAGTTGGCAGAGCGCTAGATTTGCATTCTAGAGGTCAGCGGTTCGACCCCGCTAACCTCCACCAGAGGATAAAAAAGCCCGAGTCACCGTCCAGGTGCTCGGGCTTTTTTCTATCCGCAGTTGTCTCTTTTAAATACTGGCCTGAAGCCTCGTCGTACCCCATTTGGCAACGCTTTCACACAGCGTTATGCTGTCAATGGGTTTGCAGAGGAAGTCATTGCATCCCGCCGCCAGGCTCGCTTCCCGCTCTTCCTTGGTGGCGTTGGCCGTCAGAGCAAGAATGGGCGAGGTATAGCCGAGAGCCCGAAGGCGCGTCGTCGCCTGAAGACCATCCAGTATCGGCATGCGATGATCCATCAGAATAATGTCGAAGTGCTGACTCGTCGCGGCACGGATCGCTTCTTCACCGTTTTCCACGACCTCGACATCCGCGCCTTCATAGGTCAGGATGCGTTCATAAAGCGCCTGGATATCAATGCCATCTTCCGCCAGCAGCACGCGAATGCCGCTCAGGCTCGGGGAATGTCCATCCGCCCGGGAAGGAAGCGGGGCAGAGGGTGGCAAGGCGCTTTCATGGCTGCGATTGGTGGAACCTGGATTCAGAAAAACATCAAAGCGACTGCCGCGACCTTCCTCGCTCTCGGCCAGCACGATATCGCCTCCTAGAAGGCGCGCCAGTTCCCGGGATAAGGTCAAACCGAGGCCCGTGCCTTCGTGATTTTTCGCGGAAGGCATTTTCGCCTGGCTGAACTGATCGAAAATCAAGTCACGCTGCGCCGCGGGAATTCCAATTCCGGTGTCGACGACAGACAGCTGCAGAAGGCCCGAGGGACAAAGTCCGACGATCAATTTCACCCCACCTTGATGGGTGAACTTGATGGCATTGCCCATGAGATTGATCAGAATCTGCCGAAAGCGGGTGGGGTCGGTGAAGATGACTTCCGGCACCTCGGGACTGCTGTTCAGTTCCAAAGTCAGATTTTTTTCCTTGGCTTTGCTGCGCATAATATCAAAGACGAGGCCGATCTCATGAAAGAGGAAGACCTCGGTCGAAGCCAGTTCGAATTTTCGCGCCTCAATCTTGGAAAGATCCAGGACCTCGCCGACCAAGTCCAAAAGATGCCGGGCATTATTGCGAATGATTTCCACATAGGTGGCTTTAGGTGAATCCGGATCCACCTCCCTTTGCAGAAGATCGGCAAAGCCGATGATCGAGGAAAGAGGTGTGCGGATCTCATGGCTCAGGTTGGCAAGAAAAGAACTCTTGGTTTGGTTGGCGAGTTCGGCCTTCACCTTTTCCTGCTCATTCAGCTCCGCTCGTTTTCTTTCGGAAATGTCCTGCAAAGAGAGCAGAACCATTTCCAAACTCTCCTGGACATCTTCGCCAAGGTTATCAAGGCGGCGGGCATTCATATGAAAAGTTTTGCACGCCCCAGGAACATGGCAGGTGATCTCGTGATTCTCAAATTCCTGCTTATAAAGAAAAACAGCTTCCAATTTGTCGCGCAGAATATCGGGCTCAACACTGAAGCTGCTGATTTCGAAGAACGATCGACCATGCATTTCCAGAGGACAGGCACAAAAAGCTTCGTAGAATGCGGGATTGGCCATCAGCACTTCAAGATTTTTGTTGAGAACCAGGAGGGGTTCTCGAACCGTATTGATGATACGTTCCGCAAAAATACGTAGTCGTCCTTGCATTCTTGTCCCACCTCAGGGGGTAGCCTCGCCCGTCCATATGAGCTGACTGCGTTGCGTCCATCCGTAGTTTCATACCTCTGTTCGTGATGAAACACCAGATAATACATGATGTAAAGTCAAAGGGTCTCGTCATGAACAGAGGTACATGATCGAGGCCCTTCCAACAAAAAAATAAGGATGAAAATTCTATGCATTTTTGTTGGACATCACGATAGAAAAGAACTCTCGTGAAGAAGTGAAGTAAAGAAAAATTGCGAACAAAGGAAAGGTTTGCAAAACGTTGCCTCCAGACATCCCTTCCGTTCGAAAAACGAGAGCTGTTGATCTGCAGGCCTTTCCCGATCTTTTCCCCCGTTTTTGCACGCGCCGCGTCCTGCGTTCGTGAAATCCAGAGGTCGATTGATCGTGACGCGTTACGCTCGTCCGGTAAAGAAAAATTAAATGACAGTGCGCGGAGAAGTCGCTGGAAATTGCAAAAACCAGAGACCTTGAACATTCGATGGAATCCGGTCTTACACGATCTTCAAGAAGTATTTTCAAAGTCTTTACATGGCGATGTCTGCTGCGTCTTTTAGCGCTGCTTTCAAATAGATCAGTTGCTCTGGTCTATGTCGCAAGTGAAACAAAATTGCGGATGAAATTATGACAGTCTCAGTTTGACATTTTGTGGCACATGGTTTAAACAGGGGCCTCGACTTTAATTCCGACCAAGAGGTTGCGTATGAATACGACTTCCAAAGCCGCTAAAGTCTTGTCTCTCATGCTGTCCGTGGCTGCTTTCAGCGCCTGCGGCAAGTCCAAGAATAGCAACGATGACGATACCGATACGCAAAAGAAAACCACGGTGGCGGTGCCTCGCAATACGGGTTCAGCCACGACCACTCCTGCCCGCCCTGCCGGGGGCAGCCAATCGGGAACCAATCCCCCTGTCAGCGCCTGCAGCTCGAATTACGAGATCCTGGGAACGGCCAATCCCTTCCTGGCTGGCGCTCCTTCAGGAACAGAATTGGATTATGGTCGCGCACCTTTGGATGCAGCGCCTTTGAATGCGCCTGTTTCCGTCCAGGCTGATGATGTGAAATGCTTCGACGCCGGTCGTCGCCTTTACTTCCAGGTCGCCGGACGCATTGCCTACGATGCCCAGCCCGATATTTTCACTGACGCCGATGGTCAGCCTAATAACACGCCTTCGCACACCCTCGGCAGCGTTCACGGACTGTCGAATATCACAGCGCCGATCAATAGCCTTGTCGGGGTCTTTCTGGACAATACACCCTTCGCCTCGCGTGCGGCTGCGCCGGAAGCCTTGGATTTCAGCAGCGTGGCTTCCCGCAATTTCAAGACTCTGACACCGAAGCTGGGTCAGATCTTTTTCATCGGTGATGGCAAGGATGCCAGCGGACTGCTGCAGGCCTTTGTCGTTCCCGCAGGCACCACCCGCCTTTACCTTGCGATCATGGATCAGTACGAGTGGTCCAATAACCAGGGTCAACTTTCCGGTACCATTCAGTGGGTCAAGCCCTGATTGATGCCGTTATCATAGCCCCCGGGTTTTCGCCCGGGGGCTTTTCTTATTCGAAGATCTTTTCCCGAATCTCCCAGAAATACTTCTTTTTCCGCGCAATGATGAAAAGCGGCATCCGAAAGATGTGCTGATGCTGGATCACATCATCAATCGTGGCCAAATTCCATTTGCGTTCCGGTATCCGAAGATGCAGGCGCATGAAGTTGTAGTAAAAGGCCCGCATGTCGTTTGAACTGTTGAAGGCGAAGAACTCTTTCAGATGCTCGCCATCGCAGTCGTAATAGCGAAGCTCCAGATGCGTGCCTCCTTTGCGGTCATGCTTTTTCTCGAAGACCATGGAATCAGGCCGCATGACATGCGCATCCTTCAGGGCCATGGCCTCGCGCAATTTCTTGTCATTATCCACCAGCGTCCGTTCGCAGCTGCTGCAGACCCTGGCCGCGATATCATTCTCGGCTCCGCAGGTTTCGCAGCGTTTGAAGCGGAAGCGGAAGCTGCAGGGTACGATCTTCAGGGTCTTAGGATCCTGCTGCGCCCCACGGCATTTCCTGCCGAAGTGTTCCATCAGCGTCCCTTCATCATCCACAAGGCCCCAGAAATCATTTTCATGCCCGCAGAGTGGGCAGGTCACCTTCACAGGCACGGACTCTTCGGAGGGTTTGTCATCATCAATGGTGGGACTGAAAATATCGTGGCCGAGTCCCGTGTAGTCGAGGACGAGGCAATCCTTTTTCCCGTCCGCAAGGCGCAGGCCCCGACCGATGATTTGCTGATAGAGGCTGACCGATTCGGTGGGACGCAGCAGAGCGATCAGATCCACGTGCGGCGCATCGAAGCCGGTCGTCAGAACGGAAACGTTGACGAGATACTTGAGCTTGCGCTCCTTGAAGTCCTGGACGATGCGATCGCGTTCCTGGGTGGCTGTATCGCCGACGACCAGGGCCGAGGATTCCGGGGGCAGAAGCGAGAGGATCTCTTCCGCATGCCGGACGGAGGCGGTGAAAATCATGACGCCCTGTCGGTCCGCGGCCATGTCCACGATATTGGCCACGATGCCCGGTGTGACCCTTTTTTGGTCCTTCAGGATATTTTCCACCTCGTTCATGGAAAATGTGCCCTCGCGCAGACGGAGCCGGGAAAAATCATAACCCGCGACCGGGGCATCTATCTTGATCGGAGGCGTAAGAAAACCGCCCTGAATCATGGTGCTGATGGAAAGCTCATAGATGCAGTGCTTGAAAAAGCGTTCTTCCGCTGTCCGCAGCATGCCGCGTGCATGATACTGATAGATCCAGCCGAGGCCCAGGCGGTAAGGCGTCGCGGTCAGGCCAAGGACGCAGAGCTTGGGATTGTTCGAGCGCAGACGAGTGATGACCTGCAGATATTGGGTGTCGCCATCGGTGGCCACGCGATGGCATTCGTCGATGATGAGCAGCGAAAAGCCTTCAAAAAAGGCCGCATCGGCACGCGCCACGGATTGGATGCTGCCAAATATCACCTTGCTATTTTTATCCTTGCGATTGAGTCCGGCCGAATAGATACCGGCTGCATACATATCGCCGTCAAGTCCATAGGACTCGTATTTTTGATGGTTCTGCTCGACCAGTTCCTTGACATGCGCCAGGACCAGCACGCGGCCCTTGGCAATGCGGGCCAGTTCGGCAATCACAAGGCTCTTGCCCGCACCTGTGGGCAGAACGACCACAGCGGGTTCGCGCTCTCTTTGAAAGTGGCGGATCGCGGCATCCACCGCTTCCTGCTGATAGGGACGGAGTTTATACATGAGTCCTCCTTCGGGCGGATTCTAGCGGGTTTTGGTGTTTTTCTCGACAGCATTTCATGGTCATGCGAAGATCGCGGAGGGGAGGGCCAACCAATGCAAATGCCCAGGATCATGTATGGAACCGCATGGAAAAAGGATCAGACGGCACGTCTCGTGGAAAAGGCGGTGCGGTATGGATTCAGTGGAATTGATACGGCCTGTCAGCCCAAGCATTATCACGAAGCCGGCGTCGGCGAGGCTCTCACGGCCCTTCAGGCCCAGGGCCTGCGTCGTGAGCATATCTTTTTGCAGACCAAGTTCACGCCGCTCGCCGGACAGGATCCCGAGCGCGTGCCCTATAACCCCGATGCCCCGCTCGCGGAACAGGTGGCTCAGTCGTTCGCGACTTCGCAGAAAAACCTGGGAACGGAGTATGTGGATTCTTTAGTGCTGCATTCACCGCTCTCGCGCTGGGATCAGTTCCTTAGCGTTTGGCGGGCGATGGAGGCGCTTCATGGTCGCGGAGCAGCCAAACAGCTTGGTATCAGCAACTGCTATGACCCTGTCCTGTTTCAAAGGCTCCATCAGGAAGCGCGGGTGAAGCCTTCGGTTCTGCAGAATCGGTTTTATGCGGATACGGGATATGATAAAGAGCTGCGGGCGTTCTGTCGCGAGCGGGGCATCGTTTATCAAAGCTTTTGGACGTTGACGGCGAATCCGCAGATATTACGGAGCCGGGTTGTGCAGCAGCTGGCGCGGGCCTATCGTAAAACTGAGGCGCAAGTTTTTTTTCGCTATCTGACGCAGATCGGAATCGTGCCTCTGACTGGAACGACTTCGGATCAGCATATGCAGGAGGATTTGGCGATTTTTGATTTTGAGATTGCGGCGGATGCCCTGCCTCATATCGAGGCTTTACTGGTTTGAGATGCATCAGCCGCGTTGATTTATTTTACGAGGGTATTGATCACGATTTTTGCCGTTGAACCGGCTGCGACCTCTTCGGCTATGCCGACGATATCACCAGGTTGATCCTTGCCGGCGCTGCCGTCTTTGTCGAGACGGGCTTTCAGACGGATGGTCGTTGGCAGTGTAGGGGCGCCCATGACCATGACGTTGCCGTCGTTCTTGGTGGACGTCGCCTCAGGATCGACAGTCAGATCGCCTTTATAAAGAGTTCCGGAGGCATCGGCCTTCAGGTCAACTTTCATAGCGCCATAAGGCCTTGGACTCTTGGCGTCAAAGACGATCACATATAGAGTACGAATACCGGCTGCTGCGGTTAATTGTTTTCCCTCGATCGTAACTTCCACTGTTGCCAGCTTTTTAACGGCTGCCTGCAACACGGGGCTAACGCTCAAACCCAAACCCAGCATCAAACATGACAAAAGACGCATGAACACCTCGTAAGAATAATGAGAAGCTGAGATGTTAGTGCTTTTTCCGTTTTTTGTCGACCCCCCGGGCTTTGGGTTCCGGTTCGGCAAGGCGCAGAATCTTTTCAATGCCCACGGGTTTCCCCATGGCGTCTTCCCACAGTTGATGGCGGCTGCGTTCGGGTTTCTTCAGGGTGAAATCAGTAGGCTCGACGCCGTTTTCCAGATCATCCCGACTGATGGGAGTGGAAATGGTCGCCATGGGCTCGGCGCGAACAGACCAGACTCCGGCCACGCTGCGGGTCAGGTAGTTTTGCTGGGCATCAAGGTAAACGGTGCCTTTGGGGCGTTTTTTAACGGAGCGTTCCAGTGTGGAAATTTTAGGAGCCTTGCGCAGGACCAGTGTGCAGACGAGTTCAGCCAGAATGCGAGAGGTTTCCCAACTCGTTTCCGGGGGCAGAGGCAAATAGATATGAATACCCGAGGCTCCGCTGGTTTTCACGGCAGGCTGGATGCCGGCCTCGTCGAGCACATCGAGGCATGCCAGGGCCACCTTGCGCACGGTGCTGAAGGGCGTGCCTTCACCGGGATCGAGGTCGATGATGGAATAATCAGGATGATGGAGCTGATCATAACGCGCATGCCAGGGGTCGTAGCTGATCGCTCCTATTTGCGCCAGATAAAGAAGCGTGACGGGTTCACCGCCGATCAGACGACGCTCCTCGCCCTGCTCGGTTTCGACTTTTTCCACAGGGCCGGGCGCTTTTTCATCGGGCTCCTGCTGATAGAATCCTTTGGACCCTATTCCATCCGGAAAGCGCTTCAACACCAAAGGACGACCCTGCATCCACGGTAAAATAAGATCCATCATCGACGCATAGTAGTTTAAAAGATCGCGTTTGGTCACCCCGACTTTGGGAAAATAAACCTTATCCAAATGCGAGACAGCAAGAGTTTCCGTTCCCACCAAAAGCTCAGCCGATCGATTCGGAAGGGATTGAATCTCCTGTGCCAACTCGGTATTCGGGGCCTTCGCAGGCTCGCCTTGGATATCCTGCGGCCGCTTATCATCCCGCACACCAAGGAAGATGCCCTGCCGCAGTTTGCGATCGGCCGTCCATTCCTTGAAGCGAATTTCCGCGATGACCTCGGGTTTCACCCAGTGCGCCGGGCTATTGGTCTCGACCTTGCCTGTGAAAGGCGAGCGGGATTGCTCAAGCTTCTTCAAAAGGCGATGGACTTCAACCAGGGTTCTGCGGGTGAAGCCACTGCCTGCATGCCCTGCATACTGTAGTTTTTTGTTCTCATCGTAATAGCCGAGCAGAAGACTTCCGATCAATTCCCGACTGCCCTTGGGCTCGGTCCAGCCGCCTATGATAAATTCCTCGCGCTTCAGAGTTCGCCACTTCCACCAGGTTTTGGTGCGAAGACCCGCCTGATAGGTGCTGCTCCGATCCTTGGCGATCAGGCCTTCCCACTCCTCCTTTTCGGAGCGCTGCAGCATCTCTTCGGGATCTTCACTATAAGGCACTAGATGAAGCAGTTTATTCTTATTGGGCTTCATCACCTTTTCCAGGATCTCGCGGCGCGTGGTCCAGGTTTCAGAAAGAAGATTGTCCTTCCCCTGCAAAAGAATATCAAAAATGAAAAAAACCAGAGGAGTGGCCTTGATTTCGGACTTAACGGCCGCTTCATCATCCAGATGAATGCGCCCCATCATGGTTTGAAATCCCAGGGGCTTTCCATCCGGATCGACCGCTGTGATTTCCCCATCCAGAATCAAAGGTCCTTTCAGAGTTTGGGCGAGTTTCTGAAGAGGCGCCTCGAATTCAGGGAACTGACGGGTTTTATCCTTGCCCAGGCGCGAAACCAGGGCCACTCCATCCTTATCGACAAACGCCAGGACCCGAACGCCATCGAGTTTCTGTTCATAAACCCAATCGGCGCCGGTCGGCAGATCTTCCGCGGTGGACACGAGCATGGGTCTTAGTTCAGGTCCAGGAGGGGCAGGAGCCTCCGCTTTTGCGCTGGCTTTCTTCCGTGGACTCGCCGCAGTCTTCTTCGCACCCGCGAGTTCTTCCATCGAACGCTCACTGGCCACAGAGGTCAGTTCATCCCGCACGGGATCATAATCAGGATCAGCCAGGTCATCACTGTGTTTGATTAAAAGCCACTGCGGTTTGCTGCCCGATCCGCGACGCGTGCGCACAAGGGCAAAAGATCCTTTCAGCCGATGCCCATGGAAAGTGATGGAAAGTTTTCCTTTCTCGATCCTTTGCTCCATGATTTCTTCCGGATCCTGATCCGCTGTCGGATCATCCACGGTGTAATAGCCTTCATCCCAGAGCATCACTGTGCCGCCGCCATATTCCGCAACAGGAATCGTCCCTTCAAAGCGGTTATAGGACATGGGATGGTCTTCGACCTCGACAGCCAGCCTCTTCACTTTGGGATCAAAGGAAGGGCCCTTCGGTACGGCCCAGCTTTTCATGACGCCGCGGACTTCCAAACGCAGATCATAGTGCAGATGACTGGCATCATGCTTATGAACGACAAAGGCCAGCTTCTGGTGCTTCGAAGCCTTTTCATCTCCGCGCGGCTCGGCGGTTTTGCTGAAGTTTCGCTTCGACCGATAGACCTTGAGTTTGCCGTGGACGTCCGTTTGTGCCATTTAAGCCCTCTTTTTTGCAGGATGAGCACGCCGGGCTGTTTTGGTGGCGGTACGTTTTGCCGTTTTGGTCTTCGCCTTCTTTGCTGGCTGCGGGCCGCTGCCGGAACGTTTTAAACTGGCCTGCAATCGTTCCACGAGGTCAATCACTGCGGTCGGACGTGGTTCTTCCGCCTCCGTCAGTTCAATATCCTTGCCTTTGACTTTGGCATCTATGATGCTCTGCAGATTTTCGCGATACTGATCCTTATACTTGCGTGGATTGAAATCGGCGGTCAACGATTCGATCAGCTGTTTCGCCATTTTCAAAGCCTGCGTTTTAGGCTTTTCATGGCTGGGAATATCGAAGTCGCTTTGATCGATGACCTCGTCGGCAAAACGCATCAGGTTAATTTCAATGGCGTCATCCAAGGCCCTGACGGCGGCCAGATGCTGCTTGCTGCGTATGGTGATGCGGCCGATGCCGACAGTATCTGTTTCCTTGATGGCTTCCCTCAGAAGGGCATAGACGCCTTCCGCGCCCTCCTCGGGAATCGCATAATAAGGCTTGGAAAAGTAGCGGGAGTCGATCTGTTCGGCCGGGACAAAGTCCTCAATCTCGAAGGCTTTGGAGGTGGCCAGGGCCGCTTTCTCGAAATCTTTTTCGGTCAGGACGACGAATTTGTCCTTGGCATATTCATAGCCTTTGACAATGTCATTCCAGGGAATGGTTTTATTATTTTTCTTGCAGACCCTTTCATATTTCACCTGGCAGTGGGATTTCTTATCGAGCAGGCGAAACTCAATATGATCCTCGCGCACGGCGTTTTGAAGACTGACGGGTATATTCACAAGCCCAAAGCTGATGGATCCTTTCCAGACGTTTCCAGGCATGACAACTCTCCCAAGTATTGGATAGGGCATACGCTGCTGTCTCCATGATAATCAAAAGCCAGGAAGAGGAAATGTCGGAAACTTTGTACAGGGTCGAGTCGACGCCAGGCGCCCTCGATTTTCGAAGAAAAAATGCCGATGAAGAGATGTCAGGTAAGGGTTTCACGGCATCTTTGAGGCGTAAAAATGCTTATAGTTATCAGTGACTTGCATCTTCAACACACGGCGGCGGATGGGTTTGCTTATCAGGACGAAAAAGGTGAGGCGCGAGAGTGCGGCGTGCATCGTAATATCGCGCCTGAGGCTCTTACTCTTTTGAAAGACGAAATTCTGAATTACAAACGCAAGTTTCAAACGCGCTCCATAAGGCTGGTGCTGAATGGTGACATCTTCGAAATATTGCGCACGCCTGTGTGGCTGCAGCAGAACCTGCGTCCTTATCATGAAGGGCTGCCCCCACAGGAACTGCGTGATGTGGTCCTGACCATTCTGGGCAAGATCGAAGAAGACAACCGCGATTTCCTCACCACATTGCGCCAGATCTTTGTGCAGAAGCGTGATGAAAAAGGGCAGGCGATCCCAGAGTTTTCGGACATCAGCTTTGAAATCGTCTATCTGCCCGGCAACCACGATCGGCTGGTGAATGCCTGGCCCGAAACACGGCGCAAGGTTCGTGAGCTTTTGGGAATGCCGATGAAGGATGAGCCTTTCCCTCACGAACTCGCCTTTCGACACAACGAAGTTGGAGCCCGCTATGGCGTCCTGATCCGTCATGGTCATGAATACGATCGCTTCAATTATGTGGCGGCAGAGCCCGGTGAAAAGCCTGAACATCGCTATCTGCGTTCGCCGCTCGGAGATGTGCTGGCTTTGGAAGTCGGAGCGGCCCTGGCTTATAAATTTCGCGAGCTTTATAGCGAGTCGATGAAAAAGCCGCGGGAAGGGGAGGCTTACCGCAAACTCTATCTTGCGCTGCTTGATTTTGATGATGTCCGTCCTGATCACACGACTTTTGATTACCTGACCTATGCCTTGAATCGAATTACGACCGAGGTTGGGAAGGATCTTACGGATGAGGTCGCTGAACTGATGCGCCCTGTCCTTTGGGATGCCTGCCGTGTGATCCTGAAAAATCCCTTCTTCAAGCGCCCCGGCACACCCTGGCTCAGCCGCTTTATGACGACCAAGGTCGTGGCCGCTTGCCTTCTTTGGTTTCTGAAAGTCGTTCCGGCCTCGAAGCTGGTATGGCTGGTGAAGACGGCACTCACGCTAAAAGGTTTCGTGGAAAAGGCCGAACCTGCAAGTTACGCCGCGCAGGAGTCGCTCTTAAAGCAAGGTGAAATCGACCTTGTGATCGCCGGGCACACGCACCATCACGATCAGGTGCCTTTGGAATACTCAGGACCCCACTCCGCTTATTTTTTGGATACCGGGACCTGGCGTACGCTTATCTATGATGGCCCAGGTAATGTCTTCGGACACCTGAAGAGTTTGACCTATGTAGCCGTCCATCAAAGGACCGACTTCGAAAGCGAACGCCGCTTTGATACGTGGACGGGACATCTGGCGTCGTCGGGCTATGGAGCCTACGATCAGCCCGTTAAGAAAAAGCCTGATCCCGTTGTGAAGAAAGTTGCGTGACGATCTGCAGATCTTTTCCTAGCTGGCATCACCAGTCGAGTTTCTACGGATTGTGGAAGACAGGAGGTCTATCCTAAGATCCGTGCATAAACTCACTCTGGAGATAACATGAAAAAGCTGGTCCGTGTCTCGTGCCTTCTTGCTGCGCTGGTGATGGGAAATCAGGGTTTTGCGCTGACGGTGGGGCCGGCCGTGGCTCTGCCTGAGGGATTCAAGGGAGGAGAACTCAGTCCGCTGGAATATGAAGCGACTGTCTACAACCTCTGCAATGAATCCATTTGGGTCTCCACGGTCGAAAGCTATCAATACATTTGCAACGGAGCCAACTGTCCTCCGTCTTCCTTCGCGACACGAGGCTGGTGGGAAATTCCCGCGGGTCATGAACGCGTCTTTGATTTTTCACGCAGCCAGTATATTCAGGGCAGCATCTTTTTCTATATTGAAGATGCGAGCGGCTTTAACGTGGCGCCTTACAGTATGGTTTCCGTGAAGTCATGCGTGAACAATCAAACGTTGGAACTCAAATCCAATAGTGCGCCGCCCGTTTGCGAAAAGAACGCGACCTATTTTAAACCTCAGAGCGCCAGCGTGATGATCAGCCAGTGCTTTTAAGCTCCAGCTGCCGCGCGAGCGCCTCGTCTTCCCATGAGGCTGGAGTCGCTGACTTTGGCCTCCCCAGGCCATCAAACGTCAGGATGAAAATGCATATGCAGCTTTTTTCATACAGCGACCCCATGATTCAGTGAGATGTGGAACTGTGTAAACTTATGATATGGCAAGGGTAATGCCGAGTCGCGATTCGACTCAGCCCTTTCGATATCGGTTCTTGACTCCCCCCTCGCCCTGACATACGCTCAAGCCGCTGATTCCAAGGTATTGCACGAGAATTCACCGTGCGCCTTGTTCCATGAATTGACTGCGTTTGTGCAATGAAAACGCGGCGCCTTCTGAGTTAACCCATGAATGTTGATAGCAATCTGATAGCCGCGGTCCCTGGTGAAGACGCAAGGCCGAGTGGCCTTGCTCGAAGTTTCTACGGGGTCGCCCGGCTGTGCGCGTTCCTGTCCCTGACGATCAGTGGCCTGACACTGATGGGCTGGACATTTGGAATCAAGGCGCTGGTGCGTATGCTGCCTGATTTTGTAGGCATGCAGGCGCCTGCCGCGCTCGTCTGTTTTATACTGAGCATTCTGCTTCTGATGGTGCAGAAAAAAGTTCCTCCTCTTGTTCGCCTGGTGTCCTTGGCGATCCTGGCCTTCTGTCTATTTCATATCACTGGCCTGATTTTGGGTTGGGCTGGGGTCAGCCCACAGGATGGAAGCTCACTCGCGGTGCCGACGGCCACGAGCTTCGCCCTTTTGAGTATTGCCTTCGTGCTTCTGGACTGGGAGCTGAAAGGTGGGCATCGACCAGCCCAGTATCTCGTTATCGCCACTCTTATGTTTCCGCTCCAGGCCTTTGTCATCCATGTGAACAAAACGCTCTATGGCACAATTCATTTTATTTCCTATCGGCAGATGTCCATGCCGGCAGCGGCCGCCGTTTTCGCTCTGGCACTGGGACTTCTGGCTATACGCCCGCAGCATGGCTTTATGAAGGTGGCATCCAGTCCGGACCTGGCGGGACAGGTCCTGAGGCGGCTTTTTTTTCCGCTTATCATCACCATACCGGTGGTCAGCATTGCCCTGAGTTCAGGCATCGGCATCGTCTTCGATCCCTCGTTCGCCAGTTCCGCCTATATCATGATCCTTATTCTCCTTTTCGTGATCCTGACCTGGATCACATCCGAAACGGTGCGATCGGCAGAGACCAGGCTGCGTGAAAGTGAAGACCGCTTTCGGCAGATTTTCGAAAAGGCGCCTGTTGGCATGGCGGAAGCCGATCCGCAAACCCAAAGGTTTGTGCGCGTCAACGCCGCTTTTTCAAAGATGCTGGGCATTGCCGAGAAAGAGCTGCAGCAGATGACCTTGGCGGACGCAGGACTGCCCGGGATCGAATGGGTCGATGATTTCAAAAGCGAGCACGAGCTTTTCGGCAAGGGTGGGACGCGGCGTTGGGTATCTTTGGGAGGCGTGCGGCTCAGGGATGGGGGCACACAGTCGGCCGTTGATCTTTTCATTGCAGAAGACATTACAGAAAGAAGGGCGATTGAAGAATTGAATCGCCAAAGCGAGGAGCGACTGAAGCTGGCTCTGACGGCTTCCGAGATCGGCTTTTATGATTGGGATATTCAGCGCAACATCATGCTCTTCGATCCGCGCATGAGCAAGGATTGGGGTCTCGTGGCTTCGCCTCGGACATTGGAAGAGGCCCTGGCCCTCATTCATCCCGACGATCAAGCGCGGGTGCAGGCGAAGGTCGACCAGAGTGTGCGAACCGGGCAACCCTATATGGTCGACTACCGGGTCGTGCGACCGGAGGATGGACAGATCGTCTGCCTCGAAGTCCGAGGCGAAGTGCACACGGATCAGCAGGGAAAGCCTTTAAGATTCGTGGGAACCTGCCTGAATATCACCGAAAGGAAAAAGTCCGAGCGGGAACTTCAGGAAAGTGAAGCGCGCTTTCGTCATTTCGCCGAAGCCATGCCGCAGATGGCGTTTCTCGCGGATGCCCAGGGGCAGATTCTTTACTTCAATCAAAGACACTATGAATACTTCGGGATTGATCCCGCGAGTAAGTCCTATGAGTGGGAAGAACAGAATCTTCATCATCCCGATGATATGCAGAGAACCATAGATCTTTGGAATCACTGCGTCGCCACCGGCGAGCTTTATCAGAATGAATATCGACTCCGCCGAGCCGATGGCGATTATCGCTGGCACCTCGGTCGCGCTGTGCCTGTTCGCAATAGCCAGGGCGAAGTCGTTCAATGGCTGGGCACCAATACCGACATTCATGAACAGAAGGTCGTGACGGAAAAACTGAAAGAGAATGAAGCCAGATTCCGGACGATTACCGACGCCATGCCGCAGATGGTCTGGTCGACGCTCGCGGATGGCTATCACGATTACTTCAATAGGCGTTGGTATGAATTTACCGGGCTTCGCGAAGGGGCAACGGACGGTCAAACCTGGAACGATGTCTTCCATCCTGATGATCAGGAGCGGGCCTGGGATCAGTGGCGTCACAGCCTGGAATCCGGCGATCCTTATGAAATTGAATATCGCCTCATGCACCGCTCCGGCCAGTACCGCTGGACGCTGGGGCGAGCCCTGCCGATCCGCAATGATGAGGGTAAGATCATTCGTTGGATGGGAACCTGTACCGATATCCACGACCAAAAGCAGGCCAGCGAAATCCTGGCCGCCAATGAAGCGAAGCTGCGGGTGATTCTGAGTCAGCTGCCGGTGGGCGTGGTGATTGCTGATGTCGATGGGGTGATTAACACCACCAACGAAACCTTCCGAAAAATCTGCGGCAATGTCGAAGAAGTCGGCAATCAGAACGAATATGACGCCTTCTGGTTTGATACGGGCGAGAAACTGAAATCCGAGGACTGGGCCCTTGCCAGGGCTTTGACGCGCGGTGATGTCAGCCTGAATGAAGTCATACGTTTGAATTTCTACAGTGGTCAGGAAAGGATAATCCTGAATTCAGCCATGCCTGTGTATACAGAAAGCGGTGAGCTTACGGGCGGCATTGCCGTGGTGCAGGATATCACCGAACAAAAGCGCTTCGAAGCCGAGCTGGGCATGGCCAGGGATGCTGCTGAGCGGGCCAGTCGCGCCAAGTCCCAGTTCCTGGCCAACATGAGCCATGAGATTCGCTCGCCTATGAATAGCGTTCTCGGGTATGCCGATCTTCTGACCGAGCCTGGTTTGAATGACGACGACCGCATGATGTATGCGTCGCGCATCAAGGCCAGTGGTTCCCATCTTCTGCACATTATCGACGACATCCTGGATTTATCCAAAGTGGAATCGGGTCACTTTCAGATTGAATGGCGCCGGTTCGCTGTCACCGAATTGATCAGTGAATGCATCCAGTCCATGACGATCCTCGCGCAGAAGAAGAAAGTTGATCTCCTTTTGTTTTGCGACACGCCGGTGCCCCAGCATATCGAGTCCGATTCGATTCGTTTCCGGCAAATTCTGATGAACGTCGTCGGTAACGCCATCAAATTCACCGAACGCGGCCAGGTGCGGGTCGGTCTCCGATTCCAGCAGAAAAGCGCCCGGGGTCCGGCTTACTTCATTGTGGATGTCGAGGACAGTGGCATCGGGATTACCGCTGCGCAGCAGAAAGAGCTGTTCCGGCCCTTTATGCAGTCGGATGCCTCCATCACGCGAAAATTCGGTGGGACGGGACTCGGCCTTCATCTTTCCCGGCGCCTGGCCGAAGCTCTGGGCGGCGACCTGCAGCTCAGTTGGAGCGTCCCCAACGAGGGCAGTTGTTTCACGATCAAGGTGCTGGCGGGCGCTTTGAATGATAGCCTCTTTATTACGTCCATCGAAAAGCAGCAAAGCGTGCAGGTGATCAGCCCCAATGTCGAACCTTCGCTCGGCAGGAAATATCGGGTGCTGATCGTCGATGACAACGCCGATAATCAGGCGCTGATGAAAGCTTATCTCAGGAAGGCTGACGTTCACTGGGATTCCGCTACCGACGGGGAAAAGGCGCTGGATCTGGCCACGCGCGAAGCCTATGACATCATCCTGATGGACGTCATGATGCCTGTTATGGATGGATTGGAAGCGACCCGGCGTCTCAGGGCTGGCGGTTACACGCGGCCCATCATTGCTTTGACAGCCCATGCGATGAAAGAGGAAGTCGAGAAATCCTTTGCCGCCGGATGTGACGGGCATCTTTCCAAGCCTGTCGATATCAAGGAGCTCCTGGCCACCATGCAACGCTTTGTGGAGCTGTCAGCCCGGAGTGAGCAGCAAATGTTTCACTGAAGCCCCGAGGGCCCCAGCCAACACCCGGATGGAAACGTGCTAGAATAGAGCCGATCATCCACCGTCTGGGGGTTGTCTTTGATGCGAGCTTTGCTGCTGGTCCTGCTTTTGCTTCCATCCCTGGCTCTTTACGCGGTTCAGCCTCCGCAGCTCAGCCTGAGCTACGACGAACTTTTTAAAATCATGATGGACGACCCCACGGCCATGCATCGCTGGTCACGCGAGCAGCTCGATAAGGGGCAGCTGCCCCCCGGTTCACAGGCCTGGGCCAAGGCTCTGGCCATCTACATAACTACATGCATGGAAACCGGATGCGGCGACGACCCTTATGCCACCGAAGCGAATCTTCGAAAGGGCATGGCGATTGCCGCTCAAGGCGACGACAAACCCATGCTCATCCGCATGCATCTGATGATGGATGGCATCAATACCGATAGCGGCGCGGATGTCACCGATTTTCGAAAAGCCTTGGAGCCCATCAAAAAACTGGCTGAAGAGAACGGTGGGGGTCGCCTCCTTGCCGATGTCTATCGTGAATATGCTGCGGCCGCGGAATCCGAAAGCAATCTGCAGCAGGCCTTGAGTTATGCCAAAGACGCTTTGGCCTTGGCTGAACAGTATGGTTACCCTGGCGATATCCTGCCCATCCTTGTAAAAAACGATAGCGCGATCCTTGCCGGACGTATGGGGGATGAAGAGCAGTCGGTTCATCTTTACGAACAGGTCATCGACTACTGCCAGCGGGAGAAGGTCCGGCATATGGGGGTCATCGCTCTGATCAATCTCGGGAGACTCCATACGCGCAAGGAAAACGCTGAAAGCGTGCGGAAAGGTCTTCGTTACTTCGATCAGGCGGAAGTGTTAATGCGGGGACTGAATCAGGATCGCCTTTCCGCTTTCAGCCAGCTGACCCGCGGAGAGGCTCTGCTGAATCTTAAGGATTATGATAAGGCCCTTTATTACATTGATCAGGCCCTGGCCAAATTCAAGGCCTTGGAATCCGCGATATGGACCGCGGATTCTCTGCATTGGAAAGCGCGGGTCTATTTGGGACAAAAACGCTGGGCCGAGGCTTTGGAAACGATCAATCAATCGGATGGGCTTTTCCCCGAGCATCTGCAGGATGACAAGGCTCAGCTGGCCCGTGAACGTGCCCAGGCCCTGAGCGAGCTCGGACGTCATGCCGAGGCCTATCGCTGGATGCAGACCTTTATGGAGATCCATCAAAAAATTGACGAGAAAAACAAGAAGGATCAGCTCAATGAACTTCAGGTTAAACTGGGCAATCAGCTGCAGGAGCAGGAAAACCGAATCCTGAAGAAGGATAACGAGATCAAGGAGCACCAGCTGCGGGAAGCGGATCTGATCAAGAAAGTGGCGGTGGCCCTGATCTTTCTGATTCTTTTGAGTTTGGCGCTGCTGGTCGTCGCACTGGCCCAGGGTCGCCGCACCCGGCAGGCGAAGGCCCGCATCCAGCATATCCTGGACAATATTGAAGAGGGCATCATAACCATAGGCCGGGACCTCAAGGTGGAATCCAGCCTTTCCCCTTATCTTGACCACGTGATCGGGCATGATGCGCCGGATACTGCAAGACAGAACGTTATGCTCTATTTTTTGGAAAAGTCGGATCTGAAGGATGATGAAAAGGAAACCCTTCGGAATGTGATCACATCCTGCGTGGATGAATCACCCTTGGTTTGGGAACTGAATGCAGGGAATCTGCCCCAGAAGCTGAGTCTGGATCACGGTCGGCGGCTGATATCCCTGCACTGGCAGCCGCTTTATGGCAAGGATCAGAAGATCAATCGTATTATCATTGCCATGCGTGACATCACCAAGCAGCATCAGCTGGAACAGGAAGTGGGCGTGGCCCGAGCCCAGCGCGGACGTCTTCAGCACATCATGGAAGAAATCGCCCAGCTGCCTGTTGCGCGTTTCCGAGGCTTCGTTCACGGTGCTGCGCCACGCGCGGAGACGATCCGTCAAGGCGCTGCTCAGCTGCAGGGCTTTTTGCCCGAACTCCATAGCCTGAAGGGCGAGGCGCGCACGCTCGGTTTGCGTGACCTTGCCTCCATCACTCATCAACTCGAAGAGCTTTTGGATCCCAGGCATCAGCCGGCAGCCACGGACTTGGAGATAAAATCCAAGGTGGACGTATGGCTGGAAGTCTGGGCGGACTATCAGAAAATTGCCGAGCTGATGGGGTCCCGAGCGAAGGCGGCCGAGCATGAAACAGGAAGTCTTCTGCAGATTCTAGCGGAGCAGTGGCCTTCGATTCAAAAACACTGCGCTGAACAGCGTATTCCCCTGCATCGGATTCGTGTGGATGAGCAGATTTTTGCCTGGAACCCTGATCTTCAAAAAGCTCTGCGGGAAATACTTTTGCATTCACTGATCAATAGCGTGGATCACGGTTTCAAAGGGCAGACGGACGTGTCGCAGCCAGAACTCTTGGTTCAGCTCCAGCGCAATGCGCGGGGACAGATCGTTCTGAGCATCCAGGATAACGGGCGGGGTTTGAATTGGACGCGTCTGCAGCAGCTGATCGAAGAGCGCAACTTTGTGCCGGGACCAGGACAAACTCGGGCCGATGTCGTGTTTTTAGAGGGACTAAGCACGGCGGAGAAGGTTTCCCAAACCAGCGGACGCGGAGTCGGTCTTGCTGCCATCCGGAGGATCGCCCAGAATTTTCGTGGTGACGTTCATATCAAAGACCGTGATAATCAGCCAGGCTGTGAGCTTCTTATCGAATTGACCGAAGCATCTTAAAAAAAGAGGTTGAGTTATGAAAGCTGCCGTTTGTCATCGCTATGGTCCTCCGGAAAGCGTGGAAATCAAGGATATGCCGCAGCCTGTTCCCCAGGATCGAGAGCTTCTGATTCAGGTGAAGGCCACGACCGTTTCATCGGGAGATTGCCGCATCCGTGGCGCAAACTTTCCACGCGGTTTTGGTCCTTTAGCGCGTCTGGCCCTTGGCTGGTCAGGGCCTCGAAAGCCTGTTTTGGGAACCGAGCTGTCGGGCATCGTGCAGGCTGTGGGGCGTGACGTCACGCGCTTTAAGGTTGGAGATCATGTGATCGCGTATCCGGGCATAAAGGCTGGAGCCCATGCGGAATACTGTGTGATGCCAGAAGATGGTGCCGTGGTCATGAAGCCCGCGAACCTTTCCTTTTCCGAGGCGGCCGCCCTTGGTTTTGGTGGTCTGACCGCCCTTTATTTCCTGCGCGATCGCGCCAAACTTCAGGCGGGTGAAAAGCTTCTGATCATCGGTGCGTCAGGGGCCGTAGGCGTGGCCGCTCTTCAGCTGGCGAAAGAATGGGGTGCCGAGATCACGGCTGTCGCCAGCGGAAGAAACGCGGAACTTCTTCGTTCCCTGGGGGCCAGCCATGTGATTGACTACACGCAAACGGATTTTACGAAGTCAGGCGCCCGCTATGATGTGATTCTGGATACAGTAGGGGTGGTGAACCCGGAAACATACGTGGAGCTTTTGCAAAAAAATGGGCGACTTGTGCCTATCAGTGCGGATCTCTTCCACATCCTGAACTCCCTCTGGAAGCCTATGAAAGACGGCAAGAAGATCCTGACCGGAGTTGGCTCCGAGCGGGGCGTGGACCTTCAGTTCCTGACTGACCTTGCGGCCCGCGGGCATTACAAGGCTGTCGTGGATCGCTCCTTTCCCTTTGCGCAAATCGCTGAAGCCCATGCTTATGTCGACACGGGTCGCAAAAGAGGGAGTGTTGTGCTTACGCTATCCTGATCATAAACGTCGAAGGAGTTTGCATGAGTCGCCACGCGCAGGATAAAAAGTCTCCTTCTTTCAATTTAACGCCGCAGGGTGTATTGATTAAGACGTCGCAGCAGGCTGAGGCGATCAAGCGTTTCGATGAAAAGCTGGTCGGCTATGAAAAGCAGCTGAAGAGCATGGATCCTGATTATGCCCACGCTGTTGCGATCAATAAGATTCAAATCGTCGTGGACACGGCCGGGTTGAATCCCAGCCGCCCCATATCCTGCAAGGCCGGGTGTTCAGCCTGCTGTCATCAGAAAGTGGATCTTGGGATTTTTGAAGGGGAGCTCATCGAAAAATATCTGGGTGAGACGCCCGTTTCGATGGATAGGGAACGTCTGCGCAAGCAAGCGGAGGCCTTGAAGGGCGAAGCCGGATCCTTTGAAAAACTTCCTTTTGCAGATCGACGCTGCGTGTTTCTGAGCGCAGATCAAACCTGTTCCATCTATAGCGTCCGGCCTCTGATGTGTCGCCGGCATTTTGTTCAGAGCGATCCCGCCATCTGCCGCAGTGAGGAATTTTTTCGAATGGAGATGGATGTGAATCCCGATACGGATGCCTACCTCTCGGCCTATGTTACGCGAAATGTGACGCGGAGCCTGCCTGAGTTCGTTCAATCCTTGGACGAATCGGAGCCTCAAGTCGCCAAAAATCCTTAATCGAAGCGAACGAAGGTAACAAAGGCGCCATCAGCGGCATCCTTGGTCACAACATAATAGCCGGCGTTCGCGGGTGCCAGCACACAGGTCGGGATTCCTCCCAGAGTTGTGCATGCATTCTTGCCAAAGTTCGCGAGGGCTGTTTGCGCCTTGCAGCTGCCCGCAGATTTTTCCACCGAGCTGACGGCCTTGTTGATCAGCTGTGCGGCATTGCTTCGCATATCCTGTTTCGTATTCAGATTTTTGGCGCTGACGAAATAGGAATGATGGTCCGAGCTGTTGAAGGGTTCTTGTGGCTTTTGCTTGCCGTCCAGATTCAAAAGTTCCGTATAGCATCCTTCCGGATTGGCCAGTTTCACACTGATAGCGCCCGCTTTCAGGGTGCCCAGTGAGGCGTTCTTCTGAGCGCCTTCGATATAGACGACGGCAGCGCCATCCACATAATCTTTGATCACGAGGAAGCGTCCCAGATCGGTCGGAACGCTGCAGATCACATTCAAGCCGCCCACGCGCTCGCAGACGATTTCATCTTCGAACAGCATTTGGTATTGAAGCGAGCAGCTGGAATCCTTGCCCGCATACTGCTCCACCATTTGATTCAGGACCCGGGCGGAAGCCTGTGCCTTGTTCTCCAGTTCATAGAATACTTCGGCATAGACGCTGTGCGCGGCGCTCTTGAAACGAGGCTGTCCACGCAGTGCGTCGCGACAGGCGCTGGCTTTGGGAACATAGGCCACAGGATGCTGGGTCGGGATCTTTTCATTGATGCACGCGCCGACGGCATCGTAAAGCTTACTGGTATAGGTCAAACGCTTGGAACCATCCAGATTACTTTCCGCAAGCAGAAGGTCCGCTGCGCTTTGGAAACCCTTCAGCTCGCAGCGGTAAGACCGGCTCTGGTTCGTGCCGTTATCATTGCGAGTGATGGCTCGTAGATCCATGTAACATTCGGTATCATTGCAGAGGAGACGATCGAAGCCGTAGTTGAGGTCACCTGCACACCAGCTGTCGCCGCAGATGCTATCAATTTCGCGGACGACGGCCTGGGCCTCTGTCTCGGTCAGATAGGTTGAGGCCAGGGCCGAAGCCTGTCCGAAAAGCGAGAGGAGGACGGCAGTGCCGCGAGTATAAAGAATTTTTCTCATAGTTTTAGCCACTTATCCAATTGAGATCGTCATCGAAAGCGGCTATCATAGTGGGCTGCACGGGAACTGCAAGGGAAATCGGGCGCAAGCTCAGGCGGGAGGCTGTCTTGATCGTTATTTCCGGACTGGAGACTTTTCAATCCAAGGTTTTAGGGAGCCGTGGCAGCTTCCTCGTCGATTTTTGGGGACCAAGCTGTGCCCCCTGCGTGGATCTGAACCGCGCGCTGGAAGACATGGAGGATGCCTACAAAGGGCAGCTGACGTTTGTGAAGATCAATGCGGATGAGGAAATAGATATCGCTGTCGAATACGGAGTGCGCGGCCTGCCGACGATTTTTCTGATTCGGGATGGAAAGATTCAAGAGCGTTGGATAGGAAAGACTTCAGGGGCGAGCCTTAAATCCAAACTGGATAAGGCTCTTGGGATTGCGTAAAACCGCGTCGCAGATCCTATTCCCTTGAAAGCGCAGGGGCTTCGCAGACGATGTCGGCTGCAAACACCCGAAAGCCGGCTTCGACTCCGGTTTCTTCGACGACGTTCATGATCAAGGACTTCGCATCGCCGGCCTTGAGATCAAGTAAATCACAGGCCAAAGGATCGGTATTGGTCGTCAGTTCATCGACGAGGAACTGACTGAACGAATAATCGCGATAAGCAAAGCTCAGAAATTTGATATCCCGACCCTTCATCAGACGGGGATCCTTGGCGACCACGACTTCATAGGATTTTTGGAGTTTCAGGATGCCGCCTGAATTCGGGCGACCTTGAAGATCCGAGTTGGAATCGGAGTGGGAACGACAACTCAAAACGAAACAGGTCAGTACTCCAACGCTCAAAATGGTCCAGATCTTCATACTCAAGTGTGCCTCCGAATAAAATACCGGCCATAAACACTCGCTGCACTTATACAAGCTCTGTGCCAGCACTTTGCTGGGACGTCCAGACTGAATTTGATTCAAAAGAGTTCGCAAACCTGATGAAACGTGTGACCACACTCTAAGCAGTTCCATAGATTCTGGTCGGGCGAAGTTTCGGCTCATACGCGGGGGCGCAGCGTCTAAAATTTCTTCGCTTCCACTATCCTTGTTGAAAAAAACGACGAAATTCGTTTTTCAGTAAACAAAATAGTCAACAATATCAATAATATAAGATAATCATTACGCGGGCATAACAATTGTAGATGCGATTTCCCCAAGGACCTGAGCTGGAATTCTTGATGAGGCACGCAGAGATATGACCAAGATGAAACTCACCCTGATAGTCATGCTTCTCATGTTAAACAATGCCTGTAGCAAACGACCGAAAGAAAGTACTCTGGCGGCCACGGCGGAGGCAGCGGCTCTTCCCCAGTATAATAGCGAAACGCAGTCGCTCTATGCGTTCTTGAAAAACTCTGTTCAAAAGAAGCAATTTATTTTTGGTCAGCAGCGAGCTTCGCTGGTGGGCGTCGGCGAAAACGGTGATAAGGCCTGGACCGATGGTGGCTATGGCAGCCGCACCGACGTTGAGCACTATGTTGGGCAGAAGGTCGGCATGATCGGGATTGATATCTGGGACCTTGCCACAAAAAATCCAACATGGAATCAGCCGGTGTATGCCCAGGCGATTCGTGACTTTTATGATTCCGGCAAGGGCGGCGCGATCACCCTGGACTGGCACATGCGCGGCTGCTCTGTAAAACCCGTGTCCGATATCAATGGCAACAGCGGCATTCCCGGTGATGGTTTCAAGGTGAACGACTGGGAGGATGATCCCAACGCCGATTGCCTTTGCAAAATCGTGAATGAAGAACCTTGGGAAAATGGTTTGACCTGGAAGGACTGGTTTCTGTCCCAGAAGCTGGATAAATTCTATCAAATCCTGGTGAAGGAACAGTTGACGGAAGTCCCCTTGATCTACCGTCCATTCCATGAGCAGACAGGCAACTGGTTCTGGTGGGGTGCGAAGGGCTGGAACTGCCAAAAGCAGCTCGGAAAGAATGATGTCGTGACAGGAGCCGAGGCCTATAAAAAGCTCTTCCGCATGACGGTTGACTATATGCGTCAAACCAAGGGCCTTAAGAATCTTCTGATCGCTTTCGCACCGGATAAGCTTTGCAAGCACGATGGTCACACCTGCAGTTTTAAAAATGCCATCAAAGATGCTCCGACCGACGACGAGCTGAAAAGCGATTATCTGAACAGCTATCCCGGTGATCAGTATGTGGATGTTCTGGGCATCGACCTTTATTACGCGCAGAAGTTCGGCAATGCCTGGGAAGAGGCTGATTACCAGACGAAGCTCTTCAAGCAGCACCTGCGCGTCATGAGCAAGATCGCGGACGAGAAGAGCAAGGTCGCGGCTTTGACCGAAACGGGCAACTACAATCTTCACAATGAAGCCAGTGCAGGCAGCCAGTGGTTTACCAAGCAGCTGCTGTCGATGCTCACCGATCCTGAAGTGAAGATCTCCTATGTCCTGACCTGGGAAAATCGTCGGCTGGCCGACACGGAATATTACATTCCGCATAAGAAGCACGCTGATTTCCAGGACTTCGTCAATTTTTCCGAGAATGCTGCGACGCTTTTCTATAATGACCTTACGGATATGTATAAGACAGCGGTCACTGAAACCGCGGGCGATATGAAGTCTGTGGAGCCAGCCCAAAATAAAGTCTATCCCAGTTGCCAGTCGCGTGACAGCGATCCTGACGGCGACGGCTGGGGTCTTGAGAACGGCCAGATCTGTTTGACGACTCTGATCAGCTATCCGATTTGCCTGAATGTTGCGAGTGATCTGGACAAGGATGGCTTCGCCATGGAAAACGGCAAACTGTGTCGGGTCCGTGCGGAAGTTCAGCCCGAGAAAAAGCCCGAGATGCAGACTCCGATGTGCCAGTCGCAGCTGAGTGATCCCGATGGCGATGGCTGGGGCTGGGAGAATAGTCAGTCCTGTAAGGTCGCGGATGCCTATCTGCCGAGCTGTTCACAAACATCAAGCGATCCTGATCGTGATGGTTGGGGATTTGAAAATGGCCGCAGCTGCCAGATGCGCGAAGATAGTTTTGCAAGTTGCAGCAGCCTCGCGGCCGATCCCGACGGTGATGGCTGGGGCTGGGAAAATAATAAGACCTGTCGTGTGCGGATGGAAAGTCATGCAGCCTGCAGCCAGCTGAATGCCGATCCCGATGGAGACGGCTGGGGCTGGGAAAACGGACGGTCGTGCAAGTCAAGCGCGGAAGGCTTTGCCACCTGTTCGCAAGTGAGCGTGGATCCGGATGGTGATGGCTGGGGCTTTGAAAATGGAGCCACCTGTCGCGTTCGTCTCGAAAGTTATCCGAAGTGCACGCAAGGCACAGGCGGTCGCGGCGATGGCTGGGGCTATGAGAATGGCCGGTCTTGTCGCCAGTGAGTGAAGGGCTGCTGCCCTTAAAGTTTTTCCGCATCCTGCTTGGGGAATGATCAAGCGAATCAAATAAAGAAAAGTTTTCAAGCGCGTTAGCGGTAAAATTGTGGTTGTCCTGAGACGAGTTGTGGTGGATATGAAATGAGCTGAATGCTGCTGGTGTTGGCGTCCTAATCCTGGCGTTTGGCCGAAAATAGGTTTGCAAAAACTGGCCGTTTCTATAGTGTTCCTTGGGTCCCCAAGCGAAGAGGAAGGCTATGGCATCCCAATCTGCAACTTCAATCCTCAATTCTGTGCGGCAGATCGTGCAGGCTCTGCGTATCTCGTCCCGACAGGCTGAATCTCAATTTGGACTCAGCAGTGCCCAGCTTTTTGTTTTACAAAAACTTGCTGAAGCAGACGGTCCCGTTTCCCTGTCTGACCTTGCCGCGATGACTTTGACACACATCAGTTCGGTGTCGGTTGTGGTTTCACGCTTGGGTGATCAGGGACTTATCAAAAAGCAGCCATCGGCGGACGACGCGCGTCGCTCGGAAATCAAGGCTACAGCGAAAGGACTTAAAATTCTTGCGGCAAGGCCCCAGACCGCGCAAGAAGAACTGATAGCTGCCGTCGGCCGCCTGCAGGCTGACGATCAAACTCATTTGGCAAAGTTACTCGAAAGATTGGTTGAAGAGGCCAAATTCACCAGCACAGGCAGTCCCATGTTCTTTGAAGAGGGAGCGAAGAACAAGGACAGCCTCTGAGATCCCACCAGGACGAAGCCTTCTGGCGATAGTGCTTGCAAAAAATCTGATCCAGATCCTATTATTTGGGAGCCCAAGTAATTAGGGCAATGGTGGCGCTGTGCCTATCAGATTCGTTTGCACGGATGGAAGGAACGTTCATGAGTTCTGGGACGCGAGGTGATTTTTCGGTCAACCGACGGCTTTTTAAGCTGATTTTGCTGGCCCTGCCGATCGGCATGATCAGTGCCCTTCTGGGCTGGGTTCTGCTTCGTCTGATTGCGCTCTTCACCAATCTCTTTTTCTTCCATACCTGGAGTTTTTCGAATCAAAATCCTGCCTTAACCTATGGCCCATGGACCATACTCGTTCCCGCGGCAGGTGGTCTGATCATCGGGCTCATGGCGCGCTATGGTTCCGAGCGCATCCGTGGTCACGGGATTCCTGAAGCCTTGGAGGCTATTTTATTCGGCAAGAGCATCATGCGGCCGAAGGTGGCCATCTTAAAACCCGTATCCTCTGCGATTTCCATAGGTTCGGGAGGCCCTTTCGGAGCGGAAGGTCCTATTATCATGACTGGCGGCGCATTCGCTTCGCTTCTGAGCCAGGTCTTTTCACTGACTGCGGCTGAGCGAAAGACCATGCTGGTGGCCGGTGCTGCTGCGGGTATGACTGCGATTTTTGGAACGCCGATGGCGGCCTTGCTGCTTGCGGTTGAGCTTTTGCTTTTTGAATGGCGTCCGCGCAGTCTGATTCCTGTCGGCATCTCCTGCCTTGTGGCCTTTGCCATGCGGCCTCTTGTTATGGAAGGTTCGTTGCCTCTCTTCCCGGTTCCGTCGCTCCCTGAATTGACCAACTTCGAACTTCTTTGCGCTGTCCCCCTGGGCCTTGCGGCTGGACTGCTGTCGTGGGCATTGAGCACGATGCTTTATGCTCTTGAGGACGCATTCCAACGACTGCCGATTCACTGGTGCTGGTGGCCTGCATTGGGCGGCTTGGTCGTTGGTATCGGCGGCTATCTCGATCCGCGCGTTTTAGGTGTCGGGTATGAAGTCATCCAGGCTTTTTTGAAAGGCGAGGGCACTCCGGTTGCGGCGGGAATATTTTTAGGAATCAAAGGTCTTGTTTGGGCAGTTGCGCTGGCCTCGGGAACATCGGGAGGGGTGCTGGCTCCTCTTTTGATGATAGGTTCCGGCATGGGTGTGGTGCTGGCGCCGTGGCTTCCCGGTCCAGCTTACCTTTGGCCTCTTGTTGGGATGACGGGCGTTATGGGTGGGATGATGCGTTCGCCTTTAACGGCCGTGGTCTTTGCGCTGGAGCTGACTGGGGAGATTCAGGCTCTGCCTATTCTTATGGTTGTGAGTTTCAGTGCCTATGCTCTGACCGTCCTGGTTATGAAGCGCTCCATACTGACAGAAAAAGTCGCGCGTCGCGGTTTTGATATTTTCCGCGAGTATGCCGTCGATCCTTTGGAGCAGCTGCGAGCCAAGGATATCATGACCCGTGACCTGGAAACGCTACGAGCGGATTTTCCCATGAAAGACCTTGTGGCTTTGTTTCAATCCCCTGGGAAAAAGCACAGGGGTTATCCCGTGCTGGATGAGTCGGGGCAGCTCGCAGGAATCGTTACGGCCACTGACATTCTGAATTGTGCGTGGCATGATGGAAACGCTCGCGTAGCGGATGTTCCTGCGAAACGCGCGTTGATTGTGGCCCACGCCGATGAATCCTGCAAGGCCGTGGCGGAAAGAATGTCTCAGGAAGAGGTTGGTCGCGTTCTGGTCGTCGATGTGCGGGATAGTCGTAAGCTGCTTGGAATCATTACGCGGAGTGATCTGCTCAAGGCGCGACATAGGCATTATACGGAAGAGCAGAACCGGGAGTCTTTTTTCCGCTTGAAGTCAAAAAAGGTTTCGCAGGATGGCTAAGGGTGGTTTTATGAAAATCACAAGCAAAATAAAAGAGTGGCTGAACCAGGAACAAGCGAGCGGGACCCGCCGTTTTTTGCAGATGACGACGCTGATACTGGGTGGAATTATGGCGATGGGACTTGGCGTGGCCCTTGTGGGAGTCATCCTGGTCACGAGTCCTCTCATCACTGTTCTGGTTATCGCGTTTCTTGGAGTCTATGGTATTGTCTCCCTGGTGAAGAGTTAAGGGCGTGCAAGGGAGACGAGGATGGAAAAGAATCGGTTTCGTGAACGGGTGGTGTTGATTACCGGCGCGGCGAGTGGAATCGGTTTGGCCACAGCCCGGAGGATCGGGAGTGAAGGCGGTCGGGTTGTTCTGGTGGATCGGGACGGTAAAAAGCTTGATGAGGCGGAGTATGATGTTAAGTCTTCCGGTGCAGCCGCGGTTTTGACTTCGGTTTGTGATGTCAAAGACGCTGAACAGGTGAAGGCTACGATCGCGCGTAGCCTTGAGCATTTTGGGAAGATTGATGCCATTGTTAACAATGCCGGCGTTATGATTTTTAAACCGCTGGTTGAGCATACCGTGGACGACTGGACGAATGTATTGAGTGTGGATCTGATCGGTGCCTTTCTTTTTATTCAGCAAGGTTTTCTTGTGATGCAGCCGGGGAGCTGCATCGTCAACGTATCGAGCATTCATGCCGTTGAAACCACGCCTTTGGTGGCGTCCTATGCGGCGGCGAAGGCTGCCCTGCTGTCGCTGACGCGGACAGCGGCTCTGGAAGGGAAGGCCAAGGGGATTCGGGTGAATGCAGTCCTCCCGGGGGCTGTGAATACGCCGATGCTTTGGGATAATCCTAATATCAAGGCTGGACTGGAGACGATCCACGCGGATGATGTGGGGCAGCCGGGGGATATTGCTTCGGTGATCGCATTCCTCGCGTCAGCGGATAGCAGCTTTGTGCAGGGCGCAAGCGTGCGCGTGGATGGTGGGCGGTTGGCGTCGCTTTAAGGAGATGCTCTATGACCTCGACCCGCGTATCACGGCACATTAAGGCCAGTCGTCAGGCTGTTTACAAGGCTCTCCTTGATCCGAAGGCCATAGCCCAATGGAAGGTTCCCGAGGGGATGTCGAGTGTCGTTCATGAATTCGATGCGCGTGAAGGCGGGCGTTTCCGTGTTTCCCTGACCTACGAAGCGCCGCATGCGAGTGGGAAGACGACCGCTCATACGGATACTTATCATGGCTATTTTGCAAGTTTGATTCCGAATGAAAAGGTTGTTGAAGTTACAGAGTTTGAGACGGACGATCCATCCATGCAGGGGGAGATGAGGATCACCATTGTGTTGAAGGATACCGATGGTGGGACGGGGCTGCTCGCGATTCATGATGGCGTGCCGGCGGGGGTTCGCCCGGTTGATAATGAAGAAGGGTGGAGGATGTCGCTGGATAAGCTTGCGGGCTTGCTTGAGAACGATGGTGCAAGGGGAAAAGAAAGCCCCCACGCCTGACCCGGCCCAATCCATCCTCGGGGCACTCACCTCCGACTCCTTTTTTCAAGTTCGTCTGCGGTTGAGCTAAGCTTTGACCAGACGGCCCGAGCAACTGGTCCCATCGGTCGAAGCCTGTGTCGCATGATGTGCAATTCAAGGACAAACCCGCTCGTCAGAGACTTTGGAATGGCGATCAATTTTTTTGACTCAAGACCTGCATCCGCCTCATGCCGGGCAAGCCGTCCCCATCCTAAGCCGTCTTCAATCAAGCGTCGCTTGAGAGCATGGTCTGTGACATAGCAGCGTTTTCCTCCATCGAGGAGACCCAGGTCATCGCGTTTTGTACGATCACAGAGGACGCCGCTGGATGCCACAATGATTTGTGGTTGTTCGCGGAGCCATAGGAGTGAGAGAGGCCCACCATCTGTGACCCTTGAAGCCGCGATGACAGGAATCATATCTACGCGTTCAATTGGAAAGGATTCAATGTCCTCTTCATGATCCACCCGGGGCGTCACTGCAAAATCCACTTCCCCCTTCCTGATAAGATCAGTCCCGACACTCATTATCTCCGACCTTAGTATAAGGTCTGTCGCCTTCATGTCGGCTAAGCACTCGCTAAAAATAGTTCGAATCGCTTCAAATCGCGCCACCGGATCGATGACAACCGTAAGGCTTGGCTCTGCGGCCTTGAGTCCAAGCTCCTTGCCCATGACTTCGAGTCTTCGAAATGACAGAAGAGTCTGCCGGGCCGATTCATAAAATACTCGACCCGCTTCCGTCAGCTTCGGGCGATATTCATCACGACTGAAAAGCGTGAGTTCGAACTCCGCTTCCAGTTTTTTGATAGCGACACTCATGGTAGGCTGGGTACGATTCAAGGCCTTCGCGGCGGCTTTGAAACTGCCTTTTTCCACAATCTTTTCCAAGATTTCCAGCTGATCAAAGGTCATCCTGAACCTCATAAGAATATAAAAAAAATCTATCGACATGGTGAATATTATATAATTTATTTTAATAGGCAACTTCCGATATTATGCCTTCAAGGTGCAAACAGCAGATAAAACGCGCCGGTTAGGGAGAGAAAAATGTTAACTATGAGACGCTCAGGGGAACGCGGCATCGCGAATCACGGCTGGCTCAAATCGCGTCATACATTTTCGTTTGGCAGTTACGTTGACCCCAAACATACGAATTTTGGACCGCTCTTGGTCATCAATGAAGACCGTATTGAAGGCGGATCCGGATTTGAACGGCATCCACACCGTGACATGGAAATCATCTCGTATGTGGTAAAAGGTTCTCTGGAGCATGAAGACACGATGGGCAACAAAGTGGTCATTCGTCCCGGAGAGGTGCAGAAGATGAGCGCCGGTACCGGTGTCATGCACTCTGAGATGAACCACGAAAAGGATAAGGAAACACACTTCTTTCAAATCTGGATTATGCCGGACAAAAAGGGCATCAAACCCTCGTATGGGCAGAAATCATTTGCCACGGATCTCGAAAAGGAGCCGCTGGTATTGGTAGCCTCAGGCGACGGTCGCGACGGCTCCATTCAAATCCAGCAGGACGCGGACTTGTACCTTTCCAGGCTACGTCCTCATTCAAGCCTTCATTTCGGAATCCGCCCAGGACGTGGTGTTTGGGTGCAGGTTGTGAAAGGATCCGTGGCTATTGGCGATATGGATTTTGAGGCCGGAGATGCAGCGTCTTTGACCGATGAAAGCGTTCTTGATCTTTCAAGCAAGAACGATGCAGAACTCATACTGTTCGATCTTCCGCTTTAACAGCGGTTCGATGCACAACTGCAGGGACGCTGTCACCAACATGGAAGCTTTGAACCCGCTGGTAGATATCTTCGTCCGCTTTCGTCAAGCGTTCATGCTGGAGAAGATGGTCTGCCCAGGTGCTGATCCAGAAGACCTCTTCATAAATATCAGGCTGATGAGGCGTGCACAGAACATTCCAATCGTATCCGCCATCACGCAGGCGAACATTTCGAAGCTCGTACAGGGCCGCGAGAAATACCTCTTTCTTATCGGGGGGGACATGATAGCTGATGCGGACTTCTATCGGTCCATCACGGTCTTTAAACTCGTGTCCGGCGACTTTCTTCGCGAATGTTTCCGATGGCGTCAGGTCACGTCCGGAAAGCCACGACAAAGGCCAGATCCTGGTGAGGGCGATCTGAAGGATGAGTGCAGCCGCAGATATGCCAAGGGCTGTTGAAACTGTCGACAGATCAGAAAAGTACCCCCAGGCAATGCCGCTGAGGGCCATGGCCCCCTGAGTTATGACCAGGAACAATGCAACCGCTCGCGCCTGCACCCATCCGGCGACGGATATCTGGGCACATAGATTAAACGTGGCCATCATCGCAATCCAGCCGATCCCGCCGACCGCTAACGCAAGGCTCACCACGATGAAGGAGTCCTCCGTCGCCGCGATAAAAGTGGAGAGAGCGAAGATCGTAGCGCCGGCGGACAGGATATGGTCGATAGGCATTCCACGACGTCGTACCTGCCCGAGCAGAAAAACACCGGCCACGGAGCCTGTCCCCACGCAACCGAGTAAAAACCCAAGGCCGCCTGATGACAGTCCCAGGTCATTCCTGGCCCGTAACGGAAGAAGGGCCCAAAGTGCTCCTGCAGCAAAAAGGGCGACGAAGCTTCTTACCAGCACAGCTCGGACGCCAGGTGACCTCCAGGCATAAATCAGCGAAAGCTTTGAAGCCGCGAGATACTTCTCCGATGACCTGACCGTCGGACTTTGAGCAGGGGTAGGATGCCAGGTCCAAACAATGGCCAGTACAAATATAAAAGTGAGTGCGTTGCAGAAAAAAGTGACGGCAACGCTGGAAGCGCTTATAACGGCTCCTCCAAGCGCAGGTCCCACCGCTCGAGCCAGATTCACTGAGACGCCGGATAGCGCCACAGCAGCCGCAAGCTGGTCTTTTGGAACAAGTCTGGGAAGAGTCGCAGTCCATGCAGGCATGTGAAACGCGCTGCCGATTCCCATGCTGAATGACAGAGCAAGAAGCAAGAGAGGAGTTAAAATCCCGGAATAGGCAAACCATGCAAGCAGCCCGGAAGTCAGAATGAGCCAAACCTGGGCTGCAAGAATTATGGTTCGTCGGTTACGGAGGTCGGCAAGCACTCCTGCAAAAAGGCCAAAAAGAAACATGGGGAGGGCGCTTGCCGCCTGAAGACCACCAAGCCATGTAGCGGAAAGACCGGCTACAGTCAGAAACCAGGCGGCTCCAACATTTTGCATGAAGCCGCCAATGTTCGACACCAAGGCCGCGAACCACATCCGTCCATACGGGGATATCGCGAGCGGCTTCCATGCTGAATCCGGCGCTGGTCCTACAAGAACTTTGTCTTCAACGTGGTTCACCATTCAAAATGCCCAGCACATGCAGCCCATGCTCCAGTCAAGAGCGGCTTCTTCGATCGTATGCCTTGCCGTTTTACGGATCGGGTGAACCGTGCAACATGATGGCGAGGCGGCTGTCTGATGGGCTGTTCCCTGTCCCGAGGGTTTACCCTGGTATCCGCCATAGTACTTGACAGGAGCCCAGTCGGGCATGGGCGGCGGCAGCTTCGGAGCCTTGTTATCAAATGGGCCATCTCCATGGACTATTTTTCCACCCACTACGGTCAGCAGCGAGGTGATATCTTTGATGGCATCTCCATCAACGGAAAAATAATCGTCACTCAGAACAGCGAAATCTGCAAGTTGACCTTTCGTGATTTGCCCGCGCTTTCCTTCCTCGTTCGAAAACCAGGTGTTGGAGACTGTCCAAAGACGCAGAGCTGTTTCACGGTCGAGCAGGCGATTGTCAGAATAGAGCTTGAGACCGCCGACTGTCTTGCCCGTGACCAGCCATGACAAGCTCATCCATGGATTATAGCTCGCAACTCGCGTGGCATCGGTTCCCGCACCAACGGGAAGACCGGCACTGAGCATCTCCTTGACAGGCGGCGAGCCGTCTGCTGCCGCGGCGCCATACCTCTCAACAAAATATTCACCCTGATAGGCCATGCGGTGCTGGACCGCGATCCCACCACCGAGCCCCTTGACTCGATCAATGTTTTTGACCGAGATGGTCTCGGCGTGATCAAAAAACCAATGCAGTCCATCGAACGGGATGTCGCGGTTGACCCTTTCGAAGACAGAAAGCGCCCGTGTGATGGTCTCATCGTAGGTCGCGTGCAGGCGGAAAGGCCAGCGTTTCTCCACGAGCAAGCGGACAACGTCTTCCAGCTCTGTTTCCATGCTTTGCGCCAGATCAGGGCGTGGCTCACGGAAGTCCTCAAAATCCGCTGCCGAGAACACCAGCATCTCGCCGGCGCCATTGTTCCTGAAATAATCGCTCCCTTGTCCGGGTTTGACCATTTCTGTCCAACGCTTGAAGTCCGACAGCTCTTCCTTTGGCTTCTGCGTAAAGAGGTTATAAGCAATGCGGAGAGTCAAATCCCCTTTGTTTGCCAGTTGATTGATGACTTCATAATCTTCCGGGTAGTTCTGAAAGCCTCCACCAGCGTCGATGACGCCAGTTACTCCCAGTCTGTTGAGTTCCCGCATGAAATGCCTCGTCGAGTTCACCTGATACTCGAAAGGCAGTTTAGGACCTTTGGCCAGCGTCGCATAAAGGATCATCGCACTGGGCTTGGCGAGCAGCAGACCTGTAGGATTCCCAGCCTTGTCTCTAGTGATTTGACCACCCGGCGGATCCTTGGTTTCTTTTGTATAGCCGCACACTCGGAGCGCCGCGCGATTGAGAAGTGCGCGGTCATAGAGGTGCAGAATGAAGACAGGAGTATCAGGTGCGACCTGGTTGATCTCATCGAGTGTGGGCAGCCTTTTCTCGGCGAATTGGTGCTCCGTGAAACCGCCGACGACTCTGACCCACTGGGGTGCAGGGGTTCGATCGACCTGCTCCTTCAGCATCCGCATGGCTGTTGATAATGATTCAACCCCGTCCCAGCGAAGCTCCATATTGTAATTCAAGCCGCCCCTGATCACGTGCAAATGACTGTCAATCAGTCCCGGTATCACGCGGCGTTTGCGAAGATCAATGACCTCCGTGGCTGGTCCCTGATAAACTGCAAGATCTTTATCAGATCCAACAGCCAGAATCCGATCTTCAGCCACGGCCATCGCAGAGGCCTCAGGAAGGGCAGGGTCAAGAGTCGTAATGCGTCCATTCAGGAATATGGCATCAGCATGGGTCACGCTCATTTTGTTTCCTCCGGCATTTCTTTGGGCGTCGCGCTTGCCTCAGGCGTTGATTTGGTGATTAAGGCTCGGACCCGTGGCGCAGCTGCCTCCCCGACGACCATTCCTAAGAGGCCAACGAGGGCGACCAGCGGAGGCGCGGGTGAGCGCACATGAATGCAATAGTAAATCACCCCAACAAACAGGCCTGCAAGAAAGGACACCAAATAGGCGTTCATAATTTAATGCCCCTCGTTTCCTCCGAACATCGTTTTTGCATAGATGATTCCCAGCCCATAGGCGCCACCGTTTTCCTTCGCTATCGTGGTGGTGGCTTCATAGGTATCCTGACGAGCCCAATCGCGCTGGAGCTCCAGGAGGTATTGCAGGGAAGTCATCGGCATGGCTCCGGCCTGAATCATCCTGTCCATGGCTTTTTCGTGGGCTTCCACGCTCACATCGCCACAGGCATCAGCGATGACGTAGACCTTGAATCCCTGATCAAGAGCTGACAGGGCGGGTCCGACGATGCAGACCGAAGTCCAAAGTCCAGCCAGTACGACTTTTCCTTTGTCGAGCCTATTCACCTCATTGATGACGTTCCGATCTTCCCAGGTATTCATCGACGTTCGGTCAATCGCCCTGGTTTCCGGAAATGCCAATTTAATTTCATCAAACATGGGTCCTGAAAATGTTTTCTCCGCCACTGTAGTAAGGATGGTGGAAACATGAAAGGTTTTTGCAGCTTTGGCCACCAAGGCAGCATTGTTTCGCAGACTGACGGCATCAATGGACTTGGTTGCGAAGGCCATCTGGGATTGATGATCAATCATAATAAGCATGTGATCTTGAGGGGAAAGAAGAAGGCGTGCTGGGGTTGCTGTAGCTTTGGTCATAGTTGCTATCTCCTACCAAACGTTAATCCGCATGGAGGGATCTTAGCTCTGTATGAAGACGGATGACATTCCAAGTTTTCAATCGACTTAATAGTCTGCATCTATCTTGTTCAGCGAGCTTTCAGTCAGGAAGGTTTCATAAAGCTTGGAAGTATCGATGGGACGTTGGAAGCGCAGAATGCTGCGGGCTGTGTCAGCGCAAAGACCGAAATTTTACATAATGCAGAATCTGTATTCTGGTTTCGTATGGACTCTGTATACATAAAAGATCAGGTAAAACAAAGAGATGCACGAAGCGAACCGGGTATTATGTTTTCCTGGTTTTGGGCCGATCCTTCCTACGGCGACATGAGATCTAAAAGGAGCGAAGATGACGAGCAATAAATATTCGCAAATCGCATCCCATGCTCTGATTCTGACGGTTTTCGGATGTGGTAAGAATGATAGTAAAGATCTGTCGCTGCAGGAACGCTTCGAAGCGATTTATGGCTATACAGACTGTGCAGAGATGACTATTGGCACTGCGCTATTGCAATCAACGTGGATTAGGGTCTTTCATACTTATTATGGGGGGTACCTTGACCAAAAGGAAACAACCTTTCTCGACGAGAAATGCAAGACAACGTTCACATCCGTGAATCGATGGGCTGAATATCAAATATTGGACTCTTCAGACCAGGACAGCGGAGAACTGCGCCTGGCGATCAAAACCAGAAGAATTTTGACAGTCACAAATGAAAATGCTCCACCGGAAATGATCGGAATTCCAAAGGTTAACTGCAATATTGAAATGGCAGAAGACCTAAGGAAGGAAGAGTGTAAAGCATATTTTTCGGTCAGACGCTATGTGACTTTAAGGCTTACCGCCGAAGGTTTGCGCACATTCAAAGATATTGATAGTGCAGGCACTACCGAGGAGACGCGAAGTATTGAGCTTGCACCATTCACATTAGGTATACTCGATCCAATAGACTAAAAGTTCGTTTATAGCCCGATCTACTCCTTTCGATCGCAGAGCATCTGGACTATGCAAGCAGGCCATGGGCGAAAACCTTAGCATTATGGTAAGGTGTCCAGACATTAACCTTCCTGCTGTGGGAAGGTAGCATCATCCTCCCTCACCATCCTCTTTTTGCCCGGAAAAGCGCCGAATATCCATCAAAATTCCGTAGCAATTCAAGAGGCATACAGACTAACAAAATTTTTTTAAGATTTTTCCTTGACCTTCCCACGGTAGGAAGGCCGATGGTTGAGTTGTGGTTGATGAATGAGCCACCAGAAAGGAAACAACATATGTACGAATTCAAAGTTCAAGGTATGACCTGCGGAAGTTGCGCCAATACGATTACCTACGCACTGCGTAGCATCGATCCCAAAGTGAAGGTATCGGCGGACATTAAAACTCAAACTCTCAGGGTCGAGAGCAGTCAGGATCAGGCCGCGCTTTCAAGTCTCATCGAAGAGGCTGGCTATGCGGTCAAGTCCGTAACCAGCATTTAACGCAAATCAGGTGGAGGCCCCAGGAGGAGCCTCCTCATAACACGGGGAAGAGGAGGATATCATGCAAATGAAAGTCAAAGCTCAATTCGAAACCGAAGAGGATATCAAAATCAAAGGCATGACCTGCGCCTCGTGCGTCTTTCGTATTGAAAAGGCCGTGCAGAAAGTCGAAGGCGTGGACAGCATCGCTGTGAACCTTGCCAATGAAACCGCCCGGGTTAGACTTTCCGATCAGGCTGCTCTGCCGAAGGTTAGGGAAGCCATTGAGAAGGCAGGCTATGAAGTGGACACCAGCGAAATCGAGCTGTCAGTTGAAGGCATGACCTGCGCCTCCTGTGTTCGCCGCATTGAAAAGGCTCTTGCAAAGGTCCCAGGGGTACAGGGCGCCACAGTCAATCTCGCAACTGAGCGGGCAAAAGTTTCTTTCACTTCGGGCAAGGTCTCATCTGAAGACCTCATCCAGGCCGTTGAAAAAGCGGGCTATAAGGCAAACCTTATCAAGAAAGACCAGCCCCGCGGCAGTGAGGGAGAGAAGAAGGCAAGGCTCCTGAAGAAGGAACGCCTCCATTTGGCGATTGGAGCTCTCCTCTCGGCGCCGCTCGTCCTTCCCATGCTTTTGGAACCTCTTGGCATTCACTGGATGCCCTCAGGATGGATTCAGCTCCTCCTCACGATTCCCATCCAGTTCTGGCTGGGCGCTCGCTTTTATAGAGCGGCCTGGAAGGCAGTCAAAGCCCGATCAGGCAACATGGATCTTCTCGTTTCACTGGGCACGACAGCTGCGTTCGGGCTGAGCCTTTATCATCTCTTTCTTTACGGGGAACACGCAGGACATAACGGCAATGGCCACCTCTATTTCGAAGGAGCAGCGGTTATCATTGTTCTTGTCCTTTTCGGAAAATACCTTGAGTCGCGCGCCAAACAGCAAACTTCAGAGGCGATCAAGGCCCTTGAGGCGTTAAGACCCGACAAGGCCCGGGTTCGGAGAAATGGTCGGGAGGTCGAGGTTTCCATCAATGATGTGGCGCTTGATGATCTGGTCATTATCCGGCCAGGGGAAAAGGTTCCCGTCGATGGCGTCATTGCTGAGGGCCTGAGTCAGCTGGATGAGTCTCTTATCACCGGGGAAAGTGTTCCTATTGCCAAGGGCCCAGGGGAAAAGGTTACCGGCGGATCAATTAATACCGACGGCCTTCTGGTCGTCAAGACCACGGCACTGGGAGCGGAAACAACCCTTGCCCGAATCATCCGTCTGGTTGAAAGCGCCCAAACGGCAAAGGCTCCCATACAAAGACTTGTGGATAAGGTGAGTTCCATTTTTGTGCCGGTGGTGCTCCTGTTGGCAACACTCACGGTGCTTGGCTGGTATCTCTATTCAGGAAATATTGAGACAGCTTTGATCTATGGAGTTGCTGTTCTCGTTATCGCCTGTCCTTGTGCCCTTGGTTTGGCAACCCCGACCTCCATCATGGTGGGCACAGGCATTGCTGCAAAAGCCGGGATTCTTATTAAGGATGCCGAAACTCTGGAAATCGCACATTCGGTCACAACGGTGGCCTTTGACAAGACTGGAACTTTAACCGAGGGGAAACCTCAAATTGCTGAACTTTTTCCCTACAACATGCCGCGGCAGGACCTGCTCCGGATTACGGCATCCGTGCAGTCCGGAAGTGAACACCCACTGGCAAAATCCGTTGTGGAAAAGGCTCATGAGGAAGGTCTTCTGTATGAGCCGGCCAGGGACGTGAAGGCCATTGCAGGAAAAGGTTTGGAAGGGCGTGTCGGTCATCAGACCATTCTGGTTGGCACAAAACGTCTCATGCTTGAACATGGGGTTGACAGCGATGGCCTTTCCTTGAAAGCCAGGGAGTTCGAACTGCAGGGACACACAGTTTCCTTTATCGCCGACAAACAGTCGAAAACGCTCATGGGAATATTAGCTTTCAGTGACAGGGTTAAGAGCACGGCTTTCGAAACCATTCAGGAGCTTCACGCTCTTGGTATCAAAACGGTTATGATCACAGGCGATAATCAGGGTAGCGCAGACCTTGCTGCAAGAGCACTTGGCATTAAGGAAATCCGCGCTCAGGTGTTGCCGGAGGATAAGTCCCGCATCATTGAAGAACTGAAGGCTCGCGGAGAGATCGTGGCCATGGTCGGTGATGGCATCAACGATGCTCCAGCCCTGGCCGCCGCCCATGTAGGTATCGCCATGGCAACCGGTACGGATGTTGCGATGCACACCGCAGGCATCACGCTTATGCGGGGCAATCCCCTCCTGATTCCGGATGCCTTGGATATTTCGAGAAGGACCTATCGCAAGATCAAACAGAATCTATTCTGGGCTTTCATTTACAACGTCATTGGCATCCCGCTGGCCGCATTGGGTCTCCTTAATCCGGTCATAGCCGGTGCCGCCATGGCCTTCAGCAGCGTCAGCGTTGTTACAAATGCGCTACTGCTCAAAGGCTGGCGTCCGGCCAGCCGTTCACCTTCACTTCGGAGAAAAGCAGGAGTCAGCCATGAGCTATAAGGCAAGCATCCTTTCCATTGACAAGGATATCAGCGTGAATGAAGAGGAAACCCTTTTGGATGCCGCCTTGAGGCAGGGAGTGGATTACCCCCACTCTTGCAAAAATGGTCGGTGCGGAGCCTGTAAATCCCGCCTGCTTTCCGGAGAGGTGGAGCATCTCACCCATCTGCGGTTTACGCTGACCGAGCAGGAGAAAGCGGATGGCTTCATTCTTGCCTGCCGGGCAGTACCGAAATCAGCCGCGGTTTCGCATGAAGGGGCAGGTATTGGAAAAGTCATGGCTTACCCATGATACCGTGCGGCTGATTGTAGTGCTTCCGGAGAATGTGCGCTTTCACCCCGGGCAGTATGCTCTCCTTCGGATAAACGATTTCGGGGAACGCAGCTACTCGATGGCAAATCGAGCCAATGGCAGGACGCTGGAATTTTTCGTCAGGCAGGTTCCTGATGGGCGTGTCTCGGGTTTTATTGCAAACGGTCTCAAAGCGGGAGATTCCCTGGACGTGGATGGTCCCTTTGGAACCTCCTATCTTCGGCAGGATCATACGGGCCCCATTCTCGCAGTAGCGGGAGGTTCGGGGATTGCGCCGATCAAAGCAATCGTTGACGCGGCCCTTTACCATGGGATGAAGCAGGATATTCACCTCTATTTTGGCGTGAGAGAGGATAGGGACCTCTACCTTTCCAGGCATTTTGAAAATCTTGCGCAGCAGTATCCGAATTTGGATTTTCATACCGTTCTGGACCGCGGGAACACCCATGGCAAGCAGCGGATAGGACGGCTTGATCAGGTAATTTTCTCAGACTGGAAGTGCTTCGAAGGGATGTGGCAGGCTTACGTTGCTGGACCTCCGCCTCTGGTTGAAACCTTGGCCCATCGTCTTCCGGAAATGGGGATTCTGCCCGACAGTATATTTGCTGATCCGTTTGTCTTCTCAAGAGATTGACTGTTGTGGCACAGTAAAACCAGTTTTGTCACAAAAATGATCCGTGGTCCGTATACGGATGGATCATGTTGGCAATGAAAGGGTCGATGCATTGCGCTTAATGGAATTACATACTGTCAAGGCATTCCTGGGTTTTCTTCTGTTGATAGATCTGAACCCAAGCACCGCTTATGCGCACAAAAGTCATATTCATGCGAAACCAGGCCCAGGTCTTAACGATGAAAAAGAGCCAGTTAAGGAAGCAGGAATCGAGGCTGACGCCGTTTTCAGTCCGATAGGAGCGTGCAGGGGATTCCCATTCAAAGGGCATGGCTCGGTGTCTGAGGATTTGACAGCAATTGAAGAGGTTGTCCGTGACGGATCAATGCCTCCGGTTCGCTATCGTGTCTTGCATCCTGGATCGAGCCTCACAGGAGTGGAGCGGGAAAGAGTAACGAATTGGGTGGAGGATAGCTTAAAGCTCTTGAAAGAATAGGCTTCGTTTTCGCCTGGAGTTTAAAAAAGCTATGCATAGAAGCGAGAAACACTGCATGAAATACTCAATAAATCGTCGAACCTTTTTGTGTGGCACGACTGCCCTTGGCGGGACCGCAGCATTTGCTTCCTGGTTTCCTGCTTGGGCCAAGCCGGTATCGGCAGGGATTGTGCGCCCCCTTCCTACGCTGTCAGGCGAAAACATTCATCTGAAAATAGCCCATCAGATGATGACGATCGATGGCCGGGAAAGTCATGCCATCGGAATGAACGGAACTGTGCCTGCTCCCCTGATACGTCTCAGGGAAGGCCAAAAGGTACGTATTCACGTGCAAAATGATCTAGACGAAGATTCGTCCATCCATTGGCACGGCTTGATCTTGCCTTTTCACATGGACGGCGTTCCAGGCGTGAGCTTCCCTGGTATCAAACCTCGCTCGACATTTGTCTATGAGTTCCCAATCGTTCAATCGGGAACCTATTGGTACCATAGCCATTCAGGATTGCAGGAGCAGCTGGGACATTACGGTCCTATCGTTATAGATCCCGCTGGGCAAGACCCCATAAAATCGGACCGAGAACATGTGATCGTCCTTTCCGATCACAGTCAGATGCATCCCCATATCATTGCTCGAAAACTCAAGCAGCAGGGTGGTTACTTCAATCGCCAAAAGCAGACACTGGCCAGTCTTCTGGCAGGAAAGGATCAGCCTTTATCCGAACGCTTTGAGTGGAGCGCGATGAGGATGGATCCGACCGATATCTCCGATGTGACCGGATCGACTTATAGCTACCTCGTCAACGGCCACGGGCCACTTGACAATTGGACAGCCCTTTTTGTGCCCGGAGAAAAAGTTAGACTTCGCATTATTAATGCCTCGGCGATGACAACCTTCAATTTTCGAATTCCGGGCTTGCGCTTGACAGTAGTCCAAGCTGATGGGTTAGCTGTTCGACCAGTCGCGGTGGACGAGATTCAGGTCGCAGTCGCCGAGACTTACGATGTGATCGTAGAGCCGAAAGAAAATGTCGCGTACACCATAGTCGGCGAGACGGTTGATCGCTCGGGTATGGCGCGCGCGACCCTTGCTCCTCGCGAGGGTATGGTAGCAGCTGTCCCACCTCTTCGTCCCCGCCCTCTTGCTGATATGAAAGATATGGGTATGGGAAGCATGGGAGGTGCAGGCAACTGCCCTCCGGAGCACGCTGCAATGGGTCATTGCAAGCCCGACGCTGGACCAGCGCACTCAGGAATGAATCACGGCGAAGCAGGAGGAATGGATCACTCGATGCGTGATATGTCTCTCGCGCCTGGGGTTAAAGATACACCAACCGTGCAGAGTATCTCTCCTATGCCAGTCGACAGGATGGGCGAGCCAGGACAGGGATTGCAAGATGTTGGGCACAAGGTTCTCGTCTATCGTGATCTGGTGGCGGTTGAGCGCAATCCAGACGTGCGCGCTCCAAGTCGGACCTTGCAAATTCATCTGACCGGCAACATGGAGCGCTACATGTGGGCATTCGATGGGGTAAAGCTCAACGAGGTGAAAAAACCGATCCCCTTTACTGAAGGCGAACGTGTGCGCGTGACCCTTGTGAATGACACAATGATGGGCCATCCCATCCATCTTCACGGTCACTTTTTCGAGCTTGTGACCGGGCACGGCGACTATGCTCCGCGTAAGCATACGATTCAGGTTCAACCTGGTGGAACAGCTACTTTCGATTTTACAGCTGATGCAGTCGGCGACTGGGCTTTTCACTGCCACTTGCTCTATCACATGCACGCAGGGATGATGCAGGTGGTTACGGTCAGACCTCGAAAAGGAAGTGCATCATGAAGTTATCTCATATTCCCGGCGCTGCATTAGCACTCGGCTTGGCTATCCCTGGGCTATCGCAGACACATGATCATAATTCGCAAAAAGAAAAAGTTTCGGAAACAAAGCCTAACGCTAAGCCTGAAGCTGCGGAAGCCTGTACACCCGAGCACGCTGCGATGGGGCATTGCACGCCTAAAGAACCGGCACACTCAGCAGCAGGCAAGCATCACGAGGCTGGAGCTGTTAAGCAGTCGGATAAGGCGTCACCACCAGACGATCCCGATTGTCCCCCAGAACATGCAGCTATGGGGCATTGTACTCCGAAGAAACCTATTGCCGCTTCTCAAGCTAACGGCACTGCGACAGGTACCGATCTACCCGCGGGAAATGCTCCAGCACCCGAAGCTCCGGAAGTCAACTATGCTGATAAGGTCTGGGGCAAAGAGGCTATGGCTCCGGTCCGAGCGAATATGTACAACGAGCACGGCGGTATGATCTCGTCGATGTTCCTACTTGACCTTGCTGCGGCTCGCTTCCGTGACGGCGAAGATGGCTATCAATGGGACGCTGAAGCTTGGCTCGGCGGTGATCTCAATCGTATCGTTATCAAATCAGAGGGCGAGAGCTACAGTGATGAGGAAGTAGAGGAAGCTGAAGTACAAGCAATCTATAGCCGAGCCATTGGCCCGTATTTTGACTTTCAAGCGGGAGTCAGGCATGACGTCCGGCCTGAACCCTCAAGGACCTATCTTGCATTAGGTTTTGAAGGTCTTGCACCCTACTGGACTGAGGTCGAGGGAACGCTTTTCATTTCAGACGAAGGTGATCTTTTTGCAAGATTCGAAGGGCGTTATGATCAGCTCATTACTCAGAAATTTGTTCTTGAGACGGGTGGCGAGATCAATCTTTCTGCTCAAGACGTGGAAGACGAGGCAATAGGTTCGGGACTTGTCGATGCCGAGTTTAGTTTACGACTTCGTTACGAGATAGAACGCGAGATCGCTCCCTACTTTGGAGTATCCTGGAAGAGTACGTTTGGCGAAACAGCGAGTCTTGCTCGTGCCAACGGCGAAGGCAAGGACCATTCCAGTCTGCTTGTAGGCCTTCGTCTTTGGATGTAATTTTTTATAAGTAATTGGCGGTGGATCCTAAAACGCCTGGGTGTCGGATGGTTTTGATTGGTAGCTGCGATGGGTCCTTGTTGCATGACACTCGGTTTTGGGAAGATTTTTACCGTGGAGACGAGCATAGCCTCACGGACATCAGCAAGGAATTTTTCCTGATTTCGAAGCGCCTCTCATGGAGTTTTTATGCTTAAGGATGCCAATGACAAGAATTCAAGAGTTCACCATAATCATCAGCACCAGGCTCACTCCATGCGCCAGGGAAAAGGCCCTCCGGCCAAACTGGAATCTGCAAAATCAACAGAGTCTTCAACTCAATCAAATCAGACTATATATACCTGCCCCATGCATCCGGAAGTCAGGCAGAACGGGCCAGGCCACTGCCCGATTTGTGGAATGGCACTGGAGCCGCTTCTTCCCGGTACCGAGGACAATGCCGAGCTCAAGGATATGTCCCGCCGGTTCTGGATTTCTGCAGTTCTGACCATTCCCTTGCTGTTCCTTGCCATGGGGGACATGCTTCCGGGACAGCCTGTTTCAGCCCTCATAACGCCCCAGGGAAGGGCTATCTGGGAGCTTATTCTGGCTACACCTGTCTGTATCTGGGCCGCTTGGCCCTTTTATTATCGCGGCTGGGACTCGATCGTGAGACGACATCTGAACATGTTCACCCTCATCGCTTTGGGGGTAAGCGTGGCTTATATTTACAGTGTCGTTGCCGTGCTTGCTCCGGATGTGTTTCCTCCTTCATTTCGCGATCACAGCGGACACGTATCCGTCTACTTTGAAGCTGCAGCTGTCATTGTTACGCTGATACTACTCGGGCAGGTGCTGGAGCTTAAAGCACGGAGTCAGACGGGTTCAGCCATTCAAAAGCTTCTCGGTCTGGCTCCTACCGTTGCGCATCTCATGGATTCAGATGGGAACGAAAAGGATGTCCCACTGGATCAGGTGAAAGTGGGCGACAAGCTGAGAGTCAGGCCAGGTGAAAAGATTCCCGTCGACGGCTCTGTCGTTGAAGGGAAAAGCTCCGTGGATGAATCCATGATCACAGGTGAGCCAGTTCCGGTTGAGAAGGTGCCAGGATCCAAAGTGGTAGGCGCCACTATCAACGGAACCGGTTCCATCATATTCATCGCAGAAAAGGTGGGCTCGGATACACTGCTCGCGCGGATTGTGCATATGGTGGCTGAAGCTCAGCGCAGTCGGGCTCCCATCCAGAACATGGCAGATAAGGTTTCCGGCTATTTTGTGCCGATTGTCATCCTCCTGGCAATCGTAACGGCGATTGTTTGGGCTTTGGTAGGGCCTGATCCGAAAATGGCCCATGCCCTGGTCAATGCTATTGCAGTGCTGATCATTGCTTGTCCCTGTGCCCTTGGGCTGGCAACGCCGATGTCGATCATGGTGGCCACCGGTCGCGGTGCAAACCTGGGAATTTTGTTTAGAAACGCAGCCGCTATCGAGCTGATGGAAAAAGTCGACACGCTTGTCGTTGATAAAACGGGAACATTGACTCTGGGTAAACCTAAACTCGCTCAGGTTATAACGGTCAGTGAATTCGATGAGAAAAAATTTCTCCTCCTGGTGGCCTCTCTGGAAAAGAGCAGTGAACATCCGCTGGCCTCAGCAATAGTCGAAGGGGCTCGGGAAAGAGGCATTCAGACAGTTCCGGTAACGGACTTCGAGTCCATCACCGGTAAAGGGGTGCGCGGGAAGGTCAATGCAGTGGAAGTGGCTCTTGGCAGCCGCTCCATGATGGATTCGCTCGGCCTCTCCCTGGATGAGCTTTGGCCAAAGGCTGAATCTCTGCGCGAGGAAGGTCAGACTGTAATGTTCGCAGCTATCGAAGGGAGGCTCGCAGGCTTGATAAGCGTGGCTGACCCAATCAAGGAATCCGCGCAAATAGCGGTTAAACAAATGCAGGAGGCCGGCGTCCGCGTGATCATGCTCAGCGGCGACAGCCGGACCACGGCTCAGGCTGTTGGCCGCAAGCTGGGGCTTGACGATGTAGTAGCCGAGGTTATGCCTCACCAAAAAGTCGAATACGTCGCACAATTGCAGGAAAAGGGCCAAATTGTAGCCATGGCAGGTGATGGGATCAATGATGCTCCCGCTTTGGCCAAGGCTCATATCGGAATCGCCATGGGCACAGGGACAGATGTGGCCATGGAAAGCGCTGGCGTGACGCTCGTGAAGGGCGATCTTATGGGGATAGTGAAAGCCAGAAAGCTCAGCCAGTCCACGATCAGGAATATAAAGCAAAATCTCTTCTTTGCTTTTGCTTATAATGTGGCTGGAATCCCTGTGGCGGCCGGAGTGCTCTATCCAGTCTTCCATTTACTCCTGAATCCCATGATCGCGGCAGGGGCCATGAGCTTGAGCTCGGTCTCAGTAATTGTGAATGCATTGCGCTTAAAGTATGAAAAGATCAACTGAAGGCAGAGGGCCAGGCACCTGTTGAGGGTTTAACAGGTCGCCTCAAGCTTTGATAGTCAACATCTGTCAAGGTCAGTCCAGAAATGATTCAATTGCTTTCAGCTTCCACAGGGTTTATGTCTACCGCCTATATCATGGGTTTTCAGTCTGTGATTGACCATCGCACTGTGGACAAGGTCCTGTGGATCCCCAGATAGCCGTCGAAAGTTTTTCACAGTCAGGGCACGTCGCAGAGATTTCCATCTGTTTCAGAATTGCAAAAATCTTGATTTGTCGCGATGACTAGAACCTATTTCTAAACCCTCGTTAACGTAATCATAGCACTTTCCGCAGGGGGTCCCATCTGCGGATCACTTTTTCAAGCGGCGCCATACAGCAGAAGAACTTCCAGATCTTGACGGTAGCTCGCTCCACGGCGTACCGGTCCTGAGTATCCATAGAATGCCCTCAAAGCACTTGCGACTGCTTGCTGGCGGTCGACCGCCAAGTGAAGACCTCTTTTTGTGCAGTGCAGATGCGGTTCAATTTTGGCCCACTGCTCATCCGTAAGCTTGCGCCACCTATCAATCCCTTTGCGAAAGATAAGTGGCGAGATACTATATGAAAAATTTCGGTTTAGAAATGACTTCTAGTAGCCGATCCCTATCCAGGCAGCCATGCGAGCCAAGAGGAGCAATAGTGAAGGTTCTTAGACTTTCTCGGCGAGTCGTATATGCTCTAGCTGTGACGTTTTTCGGCTGTGGTAAGGCTGAGAATAAGGACTTGTCGTTACCCGAAAGGTT
>NZ_DASTAT010000048.1 GCF_035712445.1 Oligoflexus sp.
GGGATTATGCCTCCGAGGCTTTGACCACGATCGCGAATGAAGTTCACGCCGGACTCATCGTCAGCGGCATGAGCCCACGCGCGGGCAATAATCTTTTGGAAGGTATTTCGACAGCCTTTTCCCTGGCAGCGCATGCGGAAATTCCTGTTCTGATCATGCCATTGGATCGAGTCATGAACTTTGCGGATGAGGCGCGGCTGCTGGTCGCCGACAATATGGAAGTGGAAGGCCGCCGGGCTTTGGAAGCTGCGATCCAGATGGCGATTGAAGTGAATGCTTCGTCCATCTGTCATGTTCATGTGCACAGGTTATCGGTGGATGAAGTGGATCACATGGTGGATAAGGTCCGTGAAGCCATGAACCTCGGCCGTATTCCTTTGAATCCCGACTTCTCGACAACGACCTATACGGAACAGATCAGGTCGAAAATCGCGGGCGAACTGCAGACCCGTTTCCGAAGCTTGCCCGGCTCAGACACTGTGGCTCCGCGTTACCAGGCTCTGGTCAGCTTTGGCAAACCCGTGGATGAGCTGCACAAGACCACACAGCTGCACAAGCCTCAGCTGCTGGTCTTTGGTCGTCATCATCTCTTCCATCGTCAGCGTTTTTCACTTGGAAAAATTCCCTACGATGCGATGATGGAAACGGGAGTAGCCACCATGATCGTGCCCGACACGGGGACCAACGTCAGGTCTGCTAAAGTTTAGGGATACGCTTGAACCAGGGGGTATTTATGTTGCGCGCATGCACCTTGTGTCTTCTGATTGCAGGAGCCGGGACCTTGACCGCTCAGCAGCTGAAGGTTCCCACCGGGGAAAAATCCGACGAGCAGGGCAAGTCCGCCTTTGCCGTGGAGCAAAGGGCCCGTGAACGCCCGATCCGCATCGAGCAGGACTGTCCTCCACCGGAATCGGTGGATCTATTCCAGACTTCGACCTGGAATACTGTGGAGATCGGCCTCAGCTTTCCTTTGGGTGAAGGGTCGGGGGAAGCACGGCCTTATACACGGTATACGTGTCCGAATCCTGGGGTTAAGGCGAGTCGATGAGTTTGCGAGATAGCGACGGAGCTTGCGATAAGCGGGATGGCGAGGGGCTTTGTCCGCGACAAAGCCCGCCTTTCGTTGCAGATTAGTTGCAGGTCCAGCTCATGCCACGCAGCTTCTCGACGAAGTTGCTGTAGCTCTCTTTGCACTTGTCAAACTCGTGGTTGTATTCCCACAGCTTGTCTTCCGTACCTGGCTTTTCTGTCTCTTTGTAATAAAGCACCTGGCACTTCTGCTGACTCATATCCATCTTCACACGACGGGTGTTCCCCGAAAGTTTGCAGACGGATTCCGCACCATTTGCACTATTGGCCGTCGCCTGCGCCTCCGCAGGGCCTTCAGCCGCGGGAGCCGCCGGTGCGGCCTCGGGCATGGATGCCGGTGCATCCGCGCCCATGGCGACCGTGGCAACAAAGAGTTGCGAGACTAAAAAAAGACTGACTTTCATGAATGTTCCTCCACCAAATGACAGACGGAAAAACATTCGGCGTTGCGCCCGCAAAGATTCACAGGTTTTTTTATGCACGCGGCCTGGGGCCGAACTCGCCTGTGAAGACAGGCGATTGAAATCATTTCCGGCCGTATCAATCGCTTTTTTTACGGCCGGACGCTGACTCAAGCCAGATCGAACAGAAGAAACGCCGTGCCATCGGCGACTGCCTTCACCGGCAGATTCGCTTCGCGCGAAATCGCGAGTCCATCACCAGCCTTCAGTTGCTCATCCCGAACGCTGAGCTCTCCACTGATCAGCTGGATCCAGCCATAGCGTTCCGCCTTCAGCGGCAGATCGAGCGTCTGGCCGGCTTTCAATTCCGCGCGATAGATGCGGACGCTCTGATGAATGTGCACCGGCGCCTCTTCCTTCATAGGCGCGACCAGCAGCTTCAAAGTTTCACCGTCCACAGGATGAACAGAAACCTGCTCATAGCTGGGTTCGATGCCGCGTTCTGCCGGTTCGATCCAGATCTGCAAGAGCTCCAGATCCTCGCTTGCCGACGGGTTGAACTCACTGTGCCGCACGCCGGTTCCCGCGCTCATGCGCTGAATCTCGCCGGCCTTCACCAGTTCTTTGTTCCCCATGCTGTCCTTGTGCTCGATTGTACCGCGCAGGACAACTGTGATAATTTCCATATCAGCGTGACCATGAGTGGGAAATCCCTGACCCGGAGCCACGATATCCTGGTTGATCACCCGCAGCTGGCGAAATCCCATGAAGCGAGGATCGAAGTAACTGGCAAACGAAAAGCTATGCCAGCTTTTGAGCCAGCCATGATCAGCGTATCCGCGGTCTGAAGACTTTCGTGTCAAGAGCATAGTCCATCCTCCTACAGGTTCGACTCCTAACTTAACGGCAAAAGACGATCGAAATATAGTATAAAGATTCGCTCATAATGATCAGATTTATTGATTATGTTTTCCGGGGAATTCCGGCAACTTGCCGCCCCTACCCTTCCAGATTGACCTGTTCTTGGAAGCACGGATTTCGAGAACAGTTTCTCGCTTCACCTCGGGTTTGACCTTTTTTCAGGCTGACCTTCAAAGACATAGTGAGCCCGATATGGACCCTCTTCATCCCTCAGGAAAAAGGATTCACCATGAAGGCCCAGCTGTTCATTTGCGCTGCCCTCGCTTTTGCATCTCCCACTTCTCTGTCGCTTGCCTGCGGTCCTGACAGTTCGGATCAGCTTTCCCATCCTGAATTCAGCGTCCAGGAAGTCAAGGATCATACCCTTCTGAAACTGAACGGCACGACCGCGCAATTTATCTTCGATCACCTCAAAGATCCGGATGTAAGACGTTTTCAGTCGAATTTTTTTCACATGCGCGTGGGCTATGGCATCACCTGCGTGAATCAGCCTGCGCACCAGCATTATTTATGCTGGGAAAAACTCGCGGATGAAGGCTCGGTGAAAAATTTTCTGCCCTATAAAGAGGAATTGAAAAACAGCGCGTCCTGGGTGCGCCTGAACCTGAAGGGCCCGGCCATGGAACAGCTCTATAATAAATTGTCGGACGACGGAGATGTGGCCGAGAATGAGGATGGCACGCTCGCCTTCATCAAACAAAGAACAGCCATCACCTGCACCAAACTCGTGAGTCCTGATGGTTCCGCAGCGTTTGAGTGCAGCCAGCTCCTGTCCGGAGGCGGTCTTCCCATCGGTCCCGGTTCGGATCCGATGATTGGTTCAGGAACCCATCCCGTGCAGCTTGATGTCGCGGAAGGAGGCAACTGATGCGCGCTCTCCTTGCTCTCAGTCTTCTGGCGGGACCGGCCCTGGCCCAGGAACTGAAACCTGTTCTGATCAAACCGATCGTGGACCTTAAGCTTCCCCCACGGATCTTCCGTCCGATCCTGGCCGTGAAAGTACCCTATGCAGTGAACCTTAAGACCTGCGATCAGCCGCGACCGGCTCTGGGTTCCTGCACCCTGGAATATAAAGGGATAGTGCTGGCGCGGCACAAGCTCGAAGGCCAGGGCAGCTTTCAGTTCAAAGGCGAATTCGCGCTGAATAATGGTGTTCCGGCCGTGCAGCTCCGCTGCCAGCTCGATGGCTATGATCCGCTGCTGGAGTCCGTCGAGCTGGTCAACAATACTTTAAACGCTGAGGCCTGCTTCAGCACGCGGACGCTTTTTCAGAACCCGACCGTGGACGTGGATAAGGGCGTGGCGCGGGTCAAGGTGCAGATCCCCAAATTCCGCGAAGACAAAGTGTGGCTCGACAATCGGAGCTTCGTCCAGCTCAGCAGCGAGCAGAAGGATATTTTCACCAACAGCTGGAACGGGGAACCTTATCTTCCTGAATTTCCGATGACCAGTTTTTACCTGGCGCTGCCTTTGGATGCGAAGATCACGCGACTTCTGGTCAAACCGGGTCGCCCCATAGGTGGCGTGAATCTGCCGCTGGTGCCCAAGGCCGAGGAAGGGCCCACGCGCTTCAACGGTGTCCTGCCTCCACGTTTTGATAAGGAGCTTTACTTCAGCGGGCCGAATGATATCTCGCTCGAAAAAAGCACCCGTTTTCAGCAGGCCACCGATCGGGAGCAGAATATCGTCAAAGTATCATTGCCGCTCGTGGATTACTCCGCGCAATCGTCCTCGCTTCGTTACTACGAGGATGTGGAAGTTACGCTCACCTTCAAAGCCGACTCGAAATGTTTCCGCGCGCCCTATCGCGGCCGCGACGCCGTGGATGTGTATCGCGCGCAGCAGCTGGTGGGTTTGAATCAATTGATCCTGAACCCGAACGATGTGCTGAGCGTCTGTCGGACCAATGATATCCTGCGCAGCGGCGAGACCGTCCCGCAGCTGATGCGCGCCGCCGTCCAAACCGCCGGCCCGAACCTTGTCATCGTTTCGCCGGAAGCCTTCAAAGAGGCCGCGGAGCGTTTGCGCCAGCATAAGGAAACGCTGGGTATTCGCAGCTCAGTCCTTTACTGGGAAGGTGGAACGGCGGCGGATCTGAAAGATAAATTGAATACGGCTGCGAATAACCTGAGGCCCAATGCCATGCAGTGGGTTCTGCTGCTCGGCGATGTGGATCGCATTCCGACTTATTATGACGTGGGTGATCCGAAACACGGGGATTACGCGCAGAGTGCGGGGGATGTCTACTACACGCAGTTTCCCGCCAATCCAGAAGGCTATACGCCGTCCCTGGATCCCAAGCTGAGCATCGGCCGCATTCCGGCGAAAACCCTGGATGAAATGAACCGAGTCGTCGCGCGCATCATGCAGTATGAAAATAGTCCACCGACCGTGGACTATTACTATCAAAGCCCCACCATGGCCGCGACCCTCCAGATGACGACATCCCAGGACACGGGCAGCGTGAACAATTATGCCGAGTTCATGGAAAACTCGCTCGCCCAGCGTTATCTTCAGGCGGGCTTCCGTCCAGAACGCATCTTCCGCACCGATACCGAAACGCCCTTGAAACCCCGCAACTGGTCGCCATCCAAGCCCATTGATTATGATGCTCTGACCCGTTCATCAGCCGGCATCCCTGCTCAGCTCTTTCATATGGAAGGATCGCAGGAATTGATAGACGCCGCAGTGCAGCGTGGGACGAGCCTTCTGATCAATCGTGGTCATGCGACGACGAAAAACTGGGCCTGGCCAGGATTCAGCTACGATCCGCAGCGTTTCTCGCTCTTTCCGAGTGACAAGCCGCCCATGGTTTTCGCCATTGCCTGCCTCACTGGATTTTTCGACAGCGAAACCATTCACGAAGGGCATATCACCAGTGAGCAGAGTGAATTTCAAACAGCGGATCCGAACGGCCGTTACCTGGCGGAACAGATGCTGCTCGATCCGAACGGCGTCCTGGGAGTCGTGGCTTCCAGCCGGCAAAGCAAATGGGCCTACAACAATCGCCTGACGCTGGGCCTTGCGCGTTCTTTGATCGACAAACAAAGTAACAACCTGCCGCTGAGTCAAAGGCTCGGTGATGTGATGGTGGATGCCAAGGTCTTTGCCAAAAAAATAACGGGCTCGCTGGAAGAGAGTAAATTCCTGGAAAACACCAACCGGCATCACCTCCTGGTATACAACCTTCTGGGTGATCCTTCGGTGGAATTGCGCCAGGCCGCTCCTTTCCGCGTCCAGGGCCAGCCTTCCGTCAGCTACGATGCCGAGCGTCAAACCCTGCGCGTGCGTTTCCGTGTGGAGGCTCTCAGCTGCCCTGGCTGTGATCTTTCGCAGCAGAAAGAGCAGCCCATTGCCGTTCTGATGGATGGCAATCAAAGAGTCGTGAACAGGGCCTTTGCCACCCCCATCGTGAGCGAGCTGGGTGAGAACCGTGAAGTCATCCTGAGCGGAGTGACGAGCTTTTACGGAAGTCTCTTTCATCTTTATTTAAGCAGCGCCGGGCTCACACCCTTCCACCATGTGATGGATAATCGCATACTTTGATAGTCCGGGATGAGGCAGCCGCATGACAGCGGCTGCCCATTTCTTTTGCACAATCTTTCCGAATGGACAGCCTCCGAACGAGCCGGTCATACTACTTTTACTTTGCCAGGAGGGCTTTGATGAAAACCAAAGGGAAGGAAGAGACTGTGCCGGATGCTTTTCTCACCACGGATCCCAAACTGATTCTCAGGAAACCACGATCATTTCATGAAAGGCATAGCACGCTGCTTAAGATATTGGCAGGTGTGGCTGGAGGGCTCCTGGCCCTGCTCCTCGTGACCCGCTTTCGAAAACTTTTCTAAGGGAAGAATTGAAGCCCGCCTGCGGGCGGGTTCTGGCGAAACCAAGGCGTACAAATAAGCCCCATAAAAGGCAGATAAGATTTGGTTAATGGCCCGGAATAAATAAGCGCAACGCGACCTCCGATAGGATTCAAAGATCTCCATCAACTTCGAGGGTCACATTCATGCGAGTCACAATATTTGCACTGATGACCGTACTTTATTGTGGCTGTAAACCGGGGGCTGTCGGTCAAGGCTCCAAAGGCTCCCAAGACCCGAAGCCCGAAAGTTCGGAGGCGGAACCTGCTCCAGGAAGCCAGGGAATACCCCTGGACAAGGGCGCCATGCCTCCCCCTCCAGATCCAGAAGAGGAATCGAAAGCCGCCGAGCCTGGCATTATCGGAGGTGCTTACCTTTACTGCGATGCGGGCGAATCCAAAGGCAAAAATCCGGCCGAGGTCCAAGTGGGCTGTCGCACAGCGACCGTTGAGGACAGCATATGGATCGCGGCGGACAAATCTTTTCAATTCTATGATACGGCCAGCGACAGCATGCTGGTGCGGGACATGCTCTTCCCTGCGCCTTCTGATGCCTATCAGATGTATTTTGCTGAAAATATTTCGCAGATGGAGTCGCGTGAAGTTCAGCTCAATATCACCCTTCCCAAGGGCAAGTGGCAGATGACCACGACGGTCAGCCCTTATCATTCCGAGCTTATCACGCTTCGCAAAAATCCTGGCCTGACGCTGATGTCGACGACCGACGGTGTGACCGTGACCAAGGATAGGAAAAGCTGGAGCGAATGGATGCCTCTGAAAATCCCGGCCAGCATCATGAAACTGCCTCCCAGTGCAGGCCGACCGAAACCGCCCAAGGGCGCGGATCTGGTGGCCTTGGCTGAATTGCGCTTCGATGATACGGTCTGCACCTATCAGCAGGGGAAAGGCCCCAAAGAGGAAATGATTTTGAGTTTCGTGTCGTGCAGCCGCGACGTTTGGAAGCCTGATCAATGGGTCAGGGTCAAAGCCATTTCCCTCGGCATTGTGATGAAACCCAATGCCACGGAAGTGGGTGATTATGCGGTGACGCTGCAGACCCTTCCCTAAGGCCCTCCCGGGATTTTAACCTTCCCGCAAACGCTCGCATTTCTTGGCTGATATTCCAGGATTCGGCCATGAATGCGGGCGCATACTTCCCACAAAATCTACGCGTTTCGCAATTTCTACCGATTCAGAACCTGTATCAATAGGAATTCCTCCGCGCAGAAAAAGAAGGCATTTTTGATGTTCCAAAGCAGGAGCTGGGCCTTCAAAAATTATAGGCATCTATGGCAAGGCCTGCGGGTCTTTGCTGCGCTTTTCCTTGCGCTCATTCCTGGGAGCCTTCATGCGCAGGCTGTCCTCGATATCAGTGATCTGTCTGCGACCGAAGCTGTCTATCCCGAATGGCAGCAGTGGCTGAACCCCTTGGAGCGGGATGATATTCAGCGGGTGATCGCGGATGCGGATATACCCTGGGACGATCGCTCCAATCACGTCCTGCCGCTGCAAGAAGGTCCTCATTGGGCCCGGCTCTCCATCCAGCATAGCAAAGCTTCGGGCCTTGTCCTCTATGTCGAGGACCAATGGGTGCCTACGAACTTTATCGACGTCTTCCTCGTTCAGGATGGCAAAGTTCTGAGTCATCAGAAGGCCGGCGATCATCGGCCGCCCTCCGACCTCAGGTTTGCGCACAGATACCCTTTGTTTCGCGTCGTCGTGCCCGAAGGGACCTCAACGCTCTACCTGCGCTACGAAACCGATGATATCCCAGGCGTTCGCGCCGTGCTCTGGTCCGAGGAAGCCTTTGAATCGTATCGGATCCGTGAGGCTCTTTTGCTGGGGAGCACGCTGGGCATCCTGGTGGTCATGACTCTTTATAATCTGATTATTTATTTTTTCGTGCGCATCCGCGCCTATCTCTATTATGCGGCATATGTGGCCTCGTTTCTGATTTTTGAAATTTGTATTCAGGGCCTGGGTTCACTTTATATCTGGCGGAGCAGCTGGACCAATGGTGAGGCCACGCTGATTTCAGCGATGATGGCTTTGGTCTTCGCTCTGCAGTTCACCGATCAGTTCCTGTCCATAAAGGTGCATTTTCCAGGCATTCGCCGTTATCTGCGCATACTCCAGGGTTTCTGCGTGTTCAATATCGCCTTGACCTGCGTGAATCTGCAGGCGGGGAATATCGTCGGCATTTTGGTGAATCTCCTGGCCGTCGGCTGGATATTGGTCGCCACCTTGAATCTTTGCGCGCGAAAGCATGTGACCGCTTATGTGATGCTCAGCGCCTGGGGAGCGTTTCTGGCTGGAAATAGCTGGTCCGTCCTTTATTTCGTGGGGCAGGTTCCACCGGGATATGGTGGGCGATGGGCTATGGTTTTTGGAGCTATTTTTGAAGTCATAGCCTTGTCTTTGGGCCTCGCTCAGCACATGGCCCGGCTGCGTCGCGAGAAGACGAACGCGGAGCTGTCCGAGGCGCGAGTGTTATCCAACATCGAGGCTGCGATGCGCTTTCAAGAGAGTCTTCTCGGGTCGGTTCAGCCGGGGTCCTGTCTGCAGTTAGCGAGTTTTTTTCAGCCGGCGGAGAGGATTGGTGGCGACTGGTATGATGTGGCGACTTTGGGAGCGGGGCGTTACACCCTCCTCTTTGTCGGCGATGTGACCGGGCATGGACTCTCGTCAACCCTGCTCAGCTCAGCAGTCAGCGGCTGTATTCGTTCCATTCTTTATGGACTGTCTGATGCCAATACTCTGGACCCTGAAAGCGTCCTTATCGAAGTCGCGCGACGGGCCAACCGATTCATTTGGAACTCGGGTTCCCAGAGCGGCGGGCTTATGTCGATGATCATGGTTTGTCTGGATATGCAGGAGCTTCAGGCCTTCTATTTGAACGCTGGGCATCCGCATCCCATCCTTCGGTCCGGTCAGCAGACGCGTTTTTTGGTTTCGCGCGGGAGTCTTTTGGGGATTGGGACGGAACCGGATTTTGAAGTGCGGAGCGTGAAACTTCAGCTGGGTGATACGCTGACCCTTTACACGGATGGTGTCCTGGAATGCGCAACCCACGATCAAAACCTCCTGAGCCAACGGGCGCTGGCGCGATTGAGCAAGGAACATTCGTCGGCAGCGCAGACGGTGGCCGCGATTCAAAGCCTTTTTACAGAAGGTTCGGTAGCGCTGAGTGATGATATAACAGTCGTGTCGGTGGATATCAGTGAACGCTGGGAGCCTGCTGGGGTGATTCTTGAGAAGAGCGCCTAACAAGTCCTGACCTCTCCACGCGGCAATGCGAGCCCGGCACAGGGCGGGATGACGTCTGGACCTTTACGCCTGAACTCCCTGCCGGCGGGGCCTCCTGCTCAGGCGATCATGAATGATCGAACCTATGGATCAATGAACCATGGAGATTATGAAGGCCATGGTGGATAACGCTTTGCGCCGAACTCATCAAATAACCTATTTATTTCGTGGAACGAATAACGTTAAATGGTAGGGTTATGGAAAGTCTCCGATCGACAGTCTCTCTCTATTGAGGAATGGTAAAAATGAAAGCTCGCTTGCTCGTCGCATCGTTTGTATCCTTGGGCCTGGCCTGGTCTGCTTCGTCTTTTGCGGCTGCCTACAAGATCGATCCCGCTCAGAGTACAGTGAAATGGCTCGGCTCGAAGGAATTGATCAAGTCCGAACACTACGGCCTTGTCAAGATCAAGGAAGGCACGGTTGATCTGGAAGGAAAGGGTGACAAGGGTCGCATTGTCTTTGACATGAACAGTATTGAAAGCGTCGATCTGAAAAATGAACCCGATAACAAGAAAAAGCTTGAAGGCCATCTGAAGTCCGATGACTTCTTCGCCGTTTCCAAGCATCCAGAAGCTACATTCGTCATTAAATCGCTGACTCAGGATCCGAAGGAAAAGACCAATTACGAAGCGGCTGGAGACCTGACCATCAAGGGGAAAACCAATCCCGTAAAACTGCCGGTGACCATCGTTGAAAAAGACGGCAAGGTCAAGGTCACGGGCAAATTCAAAATCAACCGCGTGGATTGGGGCGTAAACTACAACTCGAAGTCAGTTTTCGATATCAAGGCACTGGGTGACAAGGTCATCAACAACGACATCGCTTTCGACGTTGATGTCGTGGCTCTGAAAAAGTAAGTCCCTTCGGGATCTGTGGGGAGGGGCCTTGGCTCCTCCTTTAATTTCCGAACCTGCGAGAAAACCTTTTGAACTCTTCAGGCACTTCGGCTTCAAAACGAAGCTCACGACGCGTGACGGGATGGTTGAAGCCCAGCATGCGGGCATGAAGAGCCAGACGTTTATAGGGCCAGTCGGGATGAAAGGCACGATCCTTTTCATAGCGCTCATCGCCGAGGATGGGATGCCCCATTTCTGCAAAATGCACCCGGATCTGATTTCTGCGACCTGTTTCCAGGTTCACAGCGACCAGGCTGCTGTCGGGATACCGAGTGATTACCCGATAATGCGTGATTGCCAGCTCGCCGCGGGTCGATGATTTTTGATTCAAGGCTTTATCCGTCTGCAAAAAGCTACGAATGGTGCCTTGATCCTGGGCGAGCTTTCCCGCAACGATAGCGTAGTATTCACGCTCCGGTTTACGGGCCGAGAACTGCCTGATAAGGTCTTCAGCGATAGCCGGGCGCTGCCCGAATACCAGCAAGCCCGAAGTATCGCGATCCAGGCGGTGCACAAGGCTGACCTTGGGTCCTCGGGACTGCCCGCTTGCGAGGTGAGTGGAGAGGAGATCCACCAAGGAGTTTTTTTCACGACGATCGGTCGGTACGGTCAGGATCCCAGCCTCTTTATTGACAACAGCCAGATGCTCATCACAAAAAACCAGACTGAATCCATGAGTTTTTCGCTCAGCGGGCTTTTCCCGGTACTTGCGCTCCGGGTCGTAAATTAAACCCAAAACATCCTGAGCCTTGACCTGGGCCCCATAATCCAGACACTCTGTGCCATTAAGAGTCACGCCTTCGTGGTCCATGAGACCCCGGACCCGAGCCCTGGAAAAGCCCAGAAGTCGGGCGACCAGGATATCCACGCGCCCTTTGTCCGATTCGAGGACACAATAAGTCTGTTTTTTCAGTGTCATGGTGAGGCTTTTCCATTGAAAGTGAGCTGCCTATGTAGCAGGGTTAACGGGAAAAGGCTTCAGAAAAGCGAATTTTGATCGAAACATCGAAATCCCGCGTGTGGAAGCCGCTGCACCCGCAACAAAACTGACCGCGTTGTCAGCATCTTACGAGGCCGTTATACTCGCCCTTCAACCAGCCTGGAGTGACCTTTGCTTACGCGAATTTTCTTTCCAAGTCTCCTGTTTACCCTGGCCTTCAACGTTCAGGCGGATGAAGGACAATGGCAACCGCACCAGCTTCCGCTTTTGAAAGCCGAACTGAAGCGTATCGGTATCCAGACACCGGCGGAAAAACTCGCCGATTTGAGTCGGGCGCCCATGACAGCGATCGTGTCGCTGGGAGGCTGCTCCGCTTCTTTTGTTTCGCCGAAAGGCCTTGTCGTCACCAACCATCACTGCGCTTACGGCGATATTCAGCATAACTCGACCGCGCAGAGAAATTTTATTGCCGACGGATTCCTGGCCCGCTCGCGGACGGAAGAACTGCCGGCAAGCCCGAACACCCGCATCTATGTCACCGATCGGGTCGAAGACGTGACCAAACAGGTGCTCGGCGGCCTGGATGACAAGCTGTCTGGCAAGGCGCGCTACGAGGAAATCGAGAAGCGGGTGAAAGCGCTGATCGCGACCTGCGAGGCGGATAAGGCTTATCGCTGCTCGGTGCCGAGCTTTCATCGCGGCATGGAATACTATCGGATCCGCCAGATGATGATACGCGATGTGCGGCTGGTGTATGCGCCTTCCGACAAGATCGGGAACTTCGGCGGCGAGGTGGATAATTTCGAATGGCCGCGGCATACCGGGGACTTCGCCTTTCTGCGGGCCTACGTCGGGAAGGATGGAAAACCTGCGGATCCCTCGCCGGAAAACGTGCCCTTTGCCACGAAAGATTATCTGACGGTTTCCGCGGAAGGACTTAAAAACGGAGATCCTATCCTCCTGGCCGGTTACCCCGGTCGCACCAATCGCTATAAACTGCCGAACGAAGTTCGCTTTGTGCGCGACCTCAGCTATCCCCGCCGCGTGGCGGAGTATGAGGCTGACCTGGCCGCGATTGCCGACGCCACTCAAAGCAATCCTGAAGCAGGCGTTCGCTATGCGAGCGTGACCAAAAGCATCAGCAACGGCTTGAAGAAGCTGCAGGGGCTGCTGGATGGTTTTGCACGAAGGGATATTGCGGCCATCAAAGATGAACAGCTGGCTGAATTCAAAAAGTGGGTGGAGAAGCAGCCCAACGCCAAGGAACTGAAAAATGTTTTGACTCAGATGGATCAGCTGATCAAGGCCGACAATGACCTGACCGAAGAGCAGTTTGCCTTTTCCGTCGCGGCCAAATCGGATCTTCTGAGCAGCGCCCTCCAGCTCTACAGGCTGTCGGTCGAGCGGAAAAAACCGGACGCCGAACGCGAGTCCGGTTATCAGGACCGCGATCTCCCCTTCATCAAAGCCCGCCTCACTCGACTCGAACAAACCTTCGTCAGCGAAGTGGACCAGGCTCGCTGGCGTGCGTCGCTGCAGCGTTATCAGAAATTCCCGGCGGATTCGCGTCCCATGGGACTCGATCCTCTGCTGCCCAGCGTCGATGCGATAGCCGGACTCTATCACAACTCGGCGCTGCATGACACCACCCGTCGCCTGGAATGGATGAGCAAGGATCCCCAGGTGTTTCAGGATTCGCAGGATTCTCTGATTCAACTCGCCGTGAAACTCTACGACACCACCATGTCGCTCGTGAATCGCCGCAAGGAAATCGACGGCAACCTCGACCGCGTGATCCCCGAGTACATGAAGGCCGTGATCGCCTGGAAAAAATCACTCGGCAAACCCGTTTATCCCGATGCCAACTCCACCCTGCGCGTGACCTATGGAACCGTGGCTCCCTATTCACCCAAGGATGGTTTGATCAAAGGTCCTTTCACGACGCTGGAAGGCATTTTGGAAAAGTACACGGGCAAAGCGCCCTTCGATGCGCCCAAGGGCCTTTTGGAAGCGGCACGGGAGAAACGCTACGGAGTGTTCAAGGATAAGGTCCTGGGCACCGTTCCTGTGAATTTCCTGTCCACCGCGGACACGACCGGCGGCAATTCCGGGTCGGCCGTGATGAATAAACGCGGGGAGCTGGTCGGACTGAACTTCGATTCGACCTATGAATCGGTGACCAAGGACTGGTACTTCGACCCGCTCATGACCCGGGCCATCCACGTGGATATCCGCTATATGCTGTGGGTCATGGCGGAAGTGGACAAGGCGGAAAACGTCCTGAAAGAAATGACCATCCGTTATCCTAATGCAAAGGATAGATCTGCACATTGAAGCGGATCAGCATGTCGGCTTCCGTGGATTCCACGTCCTGAGCGGCAAGGATGCTATGATCCTTGACCTTCTCGATGAATTCCGGAAGTCGACTTTTTTTCACCGAGATCATGATCGTTTCAAAATAAGCATCCTGCGACGCGAACCACTTCTTGAAAGCCCGCTCGGCATCCTGCACCGCGTACTGATGAAAGTTGCTCATGGTCAAGCCGTTGTCTTCACTGTCGGTGAAGCGGATGACGTTCTCCCTTATGTGATAACGCTGCGTTTCGGGATCGAGTCCGATCACTTCAATCCCGATCAGGCAGGCCAGGGCATACTCCACATCCAGAGCGCGGGAACGCCCGAAATATCCTTTCAGCTGCTCCTTGCTCGGATTGTTTCCATAAAGGCCAAAGGCACAGTAGACCTCGGCCGCGAAAACCATTCCGTGCAGACGTGAGGGGAAACTTTCCTCGACCTTTTTAAAGGATCGTCTGAGGCTCTCCAGTTTTTCACGCAGCACACGGCGCTCGTTGTCGTCATCCGTTTCCTCCATCTCAAAGAGGAGTTGAGCCGCTGTGGCCAGACGCCCGGTCAGCCCGAAACATTTGATGAAACTTTTCCAGTAACGGCTGTTCAGGCGGCGCTTGCCATTTAAAAATTCAGACAGATAGCCGCGCGAAGGAATACCGCAGGACCTGCACATCTGGGCGATGGAGAAATGCGGATGGGTTTGCTTTCTGCGCTCGAACAAAGCTCGAAAAATGGGGGATGGCTTATCGCTGGCCAGAAATTGATTATAGATGAAGGATCGTTCTTCCATCGTAAGGGACATGGCGTGCTCCGCATGTATGACCTATTAAACCATCATCACAAAGGATCATAGGTCCTGACGTGCGAGAGTGGAATTTAATGCGAAGCTGTTCTTAAAAAACTGCTCTGGGAGAACAGGCAAGAGGCATTTCTTTTCATGATCCGGGGACTTGCGAAAGAACAGCCCTGTTCACTTTCGCCACCAAGGAAAGACCAGAAGCAGCTGATCCCTTTTGGAGCGAGCCACTGTTTGATTCTTATAAATACCCACATGCCCCGTGACCTGGTACGCAACCCAGCAGGCCAGCAGTGCCAAAGGTCCCAGGTTCCAGCCAAAGATTTCCATGGCCATGATCGTGCAGGCTATGGGTGTATTCGCGGCGGCTCCAAAGACTGCCGCAAAACCAAGGGCCGCGAGAAGTGGAGTCGCAACGGGCAGAACCGAAGACAACGCGCTGCCGAGGGTGCTGCCCATGAACACCAGAGGAATGAATTCACCGCCTTTGAATCCCGATCCGACTGTTAGCGCAGTGAAGCCGCCTTTCAACAAGGGATCCAACCAACCCGCGCGCTCCGCGAATGCATCCACAATCACAGGAAGACCAAGACCGGCATAACGAATCGTATCCGGCAACTGATAAAGAGCCACAAGAATAAAACCTGCCGCCAGTGGACGCCATGGTGGAAACTTGAAAAGCTTCTTCTGGAGTCGTTCCACGGCGTGTGTCAGCTTCATAAAACCCTGCGCGGCCAAACCAAAAATGATACCGGACAGAGCCACGCAGGCGATAAGGGTGGCATCATACGCAGGAAGAGTGACTGATGGATAGAATGTGTGAGGCGCTCCCAGGAAGCGGCAGGTCGCATAGGCCACAAAGGAAGCGACGCAGCACTCAAAGAGCGCAAAGAATCGCAGCTTGCCGATCTGCATGACTTCAAGACCGAAGAGCGTCCCCGCCCAGGGGGCGCCAATCGCCGCGCTGAATCCGGCCCCGGCACCTGCCACCAGAAGGATGCGTCTTTCCACGTTTTCCATCGTGAAAAAGCGTGACAGCTGATCCGCGAGCGAGGCACCCATCTGAACAGCGGTGCCTTCGCGTCCTGCCGAGCCTCCGAAAAGATGCGTCACCACTGTCCCGATCAGCACCAAAGGAGCCATGCGGAAGGGAATTATTCTGCGTGGATTATGAATTTCTTCCAGGATAAGTCCGGTTCCGCCTTCGACCGCTCGCCCCCCGAAATGAAAGACGAGACCGATGGCAAGACCAGCCAGAGGCAGAAAAAAGATCAGCGAGGGATGATCACCCCGTAGGGCCGTGGCCCGATCGAGGAGTATCAAAAAAACCGCAGCGCCGGCACCCGCGAGGACTCCAATCACAAGACTGAAGAGAGTCCAGCGCCCCAGACGCAAAAGCCGGTTTTTCAGGTTATGAGGCATAGGTCCTTAACTTTTCCGGTTGGCGTAATAACCGAAAACTTTTTGCAGGAGCGCCGTGCTTCGCTCGACGGGATTCTCGCGAATCAATTTTTCCTGACGACCGATTTCCACAAACAAAGCCTGGCTAGCCTTCTGGCTGACATATTCATCCAGGTTGACGGTTGCGATCGGAACACCGGCCAGGGCAGCAGCCGGTCGAATGGCTGTTGCGATCTGTGTATAGTACTTGCCTACATTATTCTGCTGGGTGGCTTTGGCGACTATGGGTTTGAAGGTATCCAGGAGCTGCTGCTCGCTCGTACGCCGGAAATATTGCGTCGCAGCCTGATCAGGGCCGGTAAGGATGCCCACGATATCCTGAAAGGTGAGCTTCGTGATCGCGTTCTTGAAAATGGGCATGGCCGAGGCCATCGCCTGCTCCGCGGCGCGATTCAAACTCTTTTCAAAGGTATCGACCTGACCACCAAGACCGGCGTTGCGGGCCAGCTGAGCGGCTTTTTGCAGTTCATTCGGAATCAGGATGCGGTGCACGGACTGGCTGAAACCGCCGTCCTTTTGCAGAAGGTTGACGCCGACGCTGACGCCTTTTTCCAGAGCCTGGCGGGTGGCCGACACCGATTCCGCAGGGCTGGGTGCCAGCGCGGCCTGACCGACCTGCTGACCAACCTGAATGGCATCATTGATGGTATCTTCATAGCCCACGCACGACGTTGTCAGACACGCGAGACCGAGCAGAAGTTTTTTCATGAAAAGACCTTTCCTGTTTTGACCGAAACCGATGGGCCAAAACCTTGGCAAATGCACGGCCCCTTGTCAACGGGCCGTTTTGCAGGGAAGACCGATCGGTGCAGGGAAGGGCGAAACTCAGCGGGCGATCGCATCCCAGGCCGGAGTCGGCAGAGGCACGCGCGGAGGCGGAAGGCTTGACATGTACTGATGCGTGTCGATCTCGCGATTCATGTTAAAGGCGCGGAAGCAGCTGCTATGATGCGGATCGCTGTAATCACCGACCGGGACGCGCTGCTCGCGGCCGTCGGCGCCCCGGAATTTGGACTCGTAAGCCCGGACGCACTGATCGTAGGTATAGGCTCCGATGCTGCTTGTCAGCGGCGGAAACTCGGACTCCAGTTTCAAGAGTTTCAACGCGGCTGTGATGCCATGATTCGGATCAATGCCGAACTTCGCCAGCCATTCGATGGTGAGTTCATCCGCCTCCTGCTCGCTTGTATACTGGCCAAGCCCGACGGCATCCGCCTGCCTGGACAGTTCCCCAATACGGGTTTGCGGCGCTGCGATCACCGCCGGCAGCGATGCGTTCAGCCAATTCCAAAGTTCCTTCACCGTCGCAAAGCCTGGAACCGAAACCAGGACCTTCGAACTCCACGGCGCCACGAAGCGCGTGAAACCGATCATCCGCGCCTGCAGTTCGGGATCGAGCGGCATTCCTGTGAGGCAGGCATCCACCTTGTCTTCATAGAGCCGATAGGACTGCTGACCCCGCGCATCCGGTTTTTCCAGGGGAAAACGTGCAAGGCCGGGAGCATTCAGAAAGTGCTGCGAAAGATCCTTGCAGGCCGATCGCGTTCCCTCTTTCCTTATCCAATCCTGAATCACATTCCGCGCCAGAACATAAAGACCGCTATGATACCGCTGACCAGGAGCCCCCTCGGCCAGGCTGCGGGTGCCGGTCTCTTTCGCTTTCAGCCAATAAAGAAGGTCCTGGCCCAAGGCCTGGACTTTGGGATCGGCAATGGGTTTGCTGGCAGGATTTTCGGTGCCGAGCCCATAGAAAAAATCATAGAGCGCGTTCGAATTCGAAAGATGAGCCATGTAATAGTGGGCGGCTTCATGAAAGAGCGTGTAGACGGCCTCGTATTCGCTCAGATTCTGGATCAGGCCGGTCGTCACCACCACCCAGTTGCCGCTGAGTCGTACAAAGATTTCCCTTGTTTGTGCCGGTGTATTCGCTCCATCCACCGAGGCCTTGATGCAACCTCCTGTCAAATCCACAGCTCGCGCCGTAACCCGCGCCTGGCAGCCGGGAAAAGGCTTCAGATACCAGTCCATGAAGCGCTGCAGCTCAGCCCCTTGATAGGGAATTTTCACACAGGGCCTTGGCCCGGGCACGCTGAAGATACCGCCGAGTTCCCGGTCCACGCCCAGAAAATCCTCCGACGCGCCTTCGGCCCCCTGCAGCTGACTCGCCTTGTTCAGACAGACTTCCATGCTGGCCACGAACGCATTGGGTGCGGCGTTCTCCAGGAGCAGGGCCTGGGGCTTCGGCACGCCCTTCATCGCCGCCCTATCCTTTTCACGCAAATAAAGATCCAGCTGATCAAGCCAGAACTGAAGACGCTGCCGCAAAGGATCGCCTGCAGGCCGAGTGCGCACGGCACCGATGCGGGGAGCCAACGCATAGGTAATGAATTCCTGCTCGGCGGACGTCTGCCACTGAAAGGCGCTCACATCATTCTGATAGCGTCCTGCGTCGTGGAGAGGTTGACTGGTTTGCGTTGATTTGCACGCAAAACATTCCAGAAAGGTCAAAGCCATGAGGGCTTTAACCATCCGGTGGCGCGGTTTCCGGTATGGCTTCATCGAAGTATCCTTTTTTTCTTTTACACTCAGGATAACATGAAGAACGCGACGATTTTTACCCATCAGTCCGCGTTAATGCCTCGCCCGAGAACAAAGCGATGAGTTAAAAAAAACTTTTTTTCTGCAGGAAATCCGCGACAAATCCAGCAACAACTTGATGCGCATGCATTACGAGTTGTCACACGAAAAAGAGTTCATGAAATCTTAAATGAAATCCTGGGCGACACCGTTTAAACCATACTCAGAACATCGTTCTGAAAAAGTTTAAATCCCTTCAGTCGTATCAGGTGCAGCCCAGCACCCGATCGGCGCGTTCACTCAATTCGAGGAGTAATCGAATGAAATTTTCCATGGGTCAACTGTTGCGTTTTGGTATCGCCTGCCTTCTAACCGTTGCGGGTCATCAGGCCTATGCCGCGGGAGAAACCTCCGTAAAAGAACTCATCATCAAAACCAAGCAAGGCGTTAAAGTCGATACGCTGGTTATGTATCCTGAGCAAAGCACAGGTTCTGAACTTGGCGTCGTGGTGATGAACCATGGCTTTCTGATGAGCAATGCATACTACCGCAATGTGCTCGCCGAGATCGCAAATCAGGGTTTTGTGGTGCTCGCACCCCAAACCATCGCCCCCGGCGGCCTTCCCATCGGCAAGCCTTCAACAGCCGTGGAAGCCAAGTCCACAGCGGACGTCATCAATTGGATGAGCACCAACCTGAGCGGTCTGGTGGGTCAGGACGTGAATTTTGATAAACTCGCGCTGGTCAATCACTCACGCGGATCGAAGGTCGCATGGACCATGCTGCGTGATGGACTGGTGAACGCCAAAGCCGTGGCCGCGATTGATCCCGTGGATGGAACCCAGGATGGCACTGGCCTTGCCACCAAGGGTGTGTCGCTGAAAGTTCCGGCTCTGATCATCGGGACCGGACTGGGCGGTCAGAAGAATCTGGGCCAGGCCTGTGCGCCGACCAACGTCAATTACAACCTTTTCTGGAGCACGGTCACCAATTCCCCATCGTGGCTCTTCGTCGCCAACGACTATGGTCACATGGATTTTCTGGATGACGGAATCAACTGCGGTCTGACCTGTAGCGTCTGCGTCGGCGCCGCCAAAGACAAGTCGCGCCCCGATCTGCGCAGCTGGCTGGGAAGCACCATCGGCTCCTTCCTGCGCGGCGTGGTCCTGGGCGATGATAACTCCCTGGAAAGCGTGGACAATAACCCGCTGAACCTTTCGCTCACAAAAGCGAATCGGTAATAGTCTCTCGGACAGCAGATCACTCGAATCTGCTGTCTTTTCCAGCGCTTCCACCCCACTTTATTCATTTAAGATTCCCGCGAATTATTCCGAAAAGGCGACATCAGGCATCCCGGAGGTCTGCATGCGCATTCTTGTTTTGGCCGCGTTCCTGGCCCTGTCCTGCACGCCCGCCAACGTCAGTGACAACCGCGTGATGTCGGATGGTAAACCCAATGCCGTGGTTACGGAGGCGGATGCCAACCCTTCCCCTTCACAGTCTCCTGGTACGAATACAGGAAAGCCCACAGCCGGTGATCCCAACCCCGCGCTCGCCAGCTTTTTACCCGTAGCCTATACCGAAGACCTGGAGCCTTTGCTGCAGAATTACTGCACCACGGCCTGCCACACAGGGGCGCCGGCTCCCGGTCCCATGGCTCTGAATACGGCCGATACCTTGAAAGCATCACTCGCAGCGGCGACCACCGCCGTATCGGGTGGCACCATGCCGCCGAATCTTGCCGAGCTGAATGCGCTGGATAAAAAGCGTCTCGCGCAGCTCGCCATCTCCCTGAAGAATTGGAGCAGGAATGATGCGTATGCGCTGAATCTTGCGGATTTTAAAATCACCTACACGCCCGCGGTCACCGCCGTGAGCACAGCGCTCTGCGTCAACTGTCATGCCGGTGATCAGCCCTCGGGCGGTCTGCGCCTGGAAACCCAGGACCAGTGGAAAACCGCGATGCCCCAGATCCTGCGGGCCATTGGCAGTCGCAGCATGCCGCCACGCATCGATGAAGTGCAGGCCCCCAGGCTCGTGAAATTTTTGAGCACCTGGCAGAATCAAGGTTTTCCCTGAAAAAAAAAGGACTCGCATAAAGCGAGTCCCCGCATGTGTTGTCTCTGTCATCACCTGAATCAATCAGCGAGCCGCCGGAGCTGCTTCCAATGTCCAGGGGACTTGAGGAACTTTAATACCCGGCGCGCCAATGGTCAAGGTCCCCTGTGCCTTGACAAACATTCCTGTTTGCTCAGCATTCAGCACGAGCTTTCCTGTAACCGCACTCGCATCGGCAAGTGAATTGCTTCCGGGAGGTCCACCCATGGGCAGGGCGAAAGACTGCAGACGAAGGTTTTCACCGTCCTGATAAAGACGCAGCATCTGCATGCGTCCGCCTGTGATATCGAGTACCGCCCAAATTCCATTGGCATCCTGAGCCTTGATCTGAAGGTTCAAAGGCACTTCCTTCATCGCAGGCGGCACCGTGGGCGGTCCTGGAACAGGCACCATCACCTTCAAAACAAGGTCCTTGGGCAAAGTCACCGCCGCTGGACGTGCCACGATGAAGCTCGAACTGCGGTCACCTTCCAAAACGCCACCATCACGGAAAGGAAGACCGGCCTTCACGCGGAATGTGTAACGTTCGCCAGCAGTCAAAGCCTGATCAGGAACGAGTTCCAAACGCCCACCGATCACGTTCAGGGTTGCCGGCACTTCGTTGCCCGCAGCATCTTTCAAACTCACATAAGGACGAGCCACATCCACCGGCGTCAGGCCAGGCCGCGTGTCATCCACAGGTTCGGCAAAGCCCACGTAAGGACGAACGGTCGCCGGTATCATATCGTTATTGAAGAGGTCCGGGAACATGCCGAGCGGCGCGGCCCCTTTGGGTGTGAGTTCTTTCAGGAAACTCACCAGCGCCGTCTTCTCTTCCGCATTCGGTGTCCAGCCTACGAAATTCGTGGCCACATCCACGGCATCTTCCAACGAACGGGCTCCGCCTTTCATGAAGAAAACGCCATGACGATAGGCACCCAAAAGGGAAGCGACTTCTGCCGGCTCACCCGACTTGCCCTTTGGCACGATCACCCGATTGGTGTAAAGAGGCGGCACATGGCAGCTGGTGCATTTGCCTTCGTTTTCAAAAAGGGCCTTGCCCTTCAGTCCCAGTTCACTGAAAGAACCGTCCAAACGGGTGCGATCCGTCGTGCGCGGCGCGCCGATCAACGAATTCAAGAATGCGGAAAGTCCGGCCGCTTCTTCATTCGTCGGGGGACGATTCAGAATCGACGAAGGACCCATGAAACCAAAGGAATCCGCATTGGATGCATAACCCGTCCAGCCAAGGGACGTGGTGGCCGCCAGGATCTGCAGGGGTCTGACGTTGTGCCAGACGTTGGGACCGAAACGCCAGATCATACCATCATTCTGCGCTTCAATGTGGCAGCTGGTGCAGGAGTGGTTGGTCGCATAGGTATTGCCGGGACGCATGAAGACTTTTTCCCCAAGGCTAATCGCCGGTGTGCGTGGATCTTCGGTCAACTTCACGACCTGACGCACGCTGCCATCGAAATTGAGGATATAGAGTTCAAAACTTTGAAAGCAATGAACAGCCACAGCATCCTTCATCACCACGATCTGCCGCGGACCGGAACCGACATCGATCCGCTTTTTCTCGACCATGCTGGCCTTGTCGAGGATGGCGACCTGATTCGAACTTTCCGAGGCCACCCACAATTGATCGCCCTGCACCGCAATCCCGCTTGGATTCACAAAGGGTCCGGGCGAACCTTCCTGTCTCGTTAAATCCGCCAGCTGCACCGATTCGGGACGACCGGCATCGTTGACCGCAACAGCCAGGGCCGCGACCATATGAATAAAAGGTTTCGCGGTGGGATCCGCCTGGGAAGGCAGAGTCTGGCCATCGGTGGCCGCCACATAAAGCTGCTCACCATCCGGGCTGAGAGTGATGGCGCGCAGATCCGCAGCCACCGATCCGATGGTGCGCACCATTTTTCCACTGCGCGTATCCACGACGAAAATATCCTGATCGTCGGCTGCAGGACGACTGCCGCCTGGGCCATATTCCTGATTCGCCGAGCGATAGGAAGCGGCATAAAGCGTTGTCCCATCCGCGGAAAGAGCCAGGGCCCGCGGATCAAAACCCACGGCAATGCGCGGCTTCAGGCTGCGCGTCGCAAGGTCGACGACGGCGATGGACCGCTCGGTCGCCAGCGAAACATACAGCGTCCGGGAATCGGGGCTGAGCGCCAGTCCGGTCGGTTCATCACCAACCCAAAGCGCATCCACCAGGACATTGCGCTGACGATCGATGAAACCGATCGTATCGGCTCCGCGCTGAGCCACCAGAACGTAAGGCAGGGACTCGCTGCCGATCACAGCCGCAGGCCATGCGCCCGTCGTCACTTCCGCCGTTTTTTGCAGGGTACCATCGGCTGTTTTTTGCAAGCGCGTCACGGTATAAGATGCGCCGTTGGCTGTCCAAAGTTCAGACCCGACCTGAGCCGCTCCGTAAAGAGGAGTAAGGTAATGGTTGCGGAAACGTTCCGCCGGCGTGCGTTGCACCGCCTTCATCGTAAACGAGTAACCGCCGCTCGCGCTGGAAAATTCATAGTCACCGGCGACGTCCGCCGTAAAACGCGGATGCTCGGTTCCCTGATTATAAACGCTATTCTTTGAACCAGCCGGCGCGGCCGTCAGCTTCCAGCGGATGGCCGCTGGACACTGGGCTCCACCCGCGGATTTCGGCAGATAAAAAGTGTCCCCCAGGGACACCGCGCGCGCATTCTGCAAAGGCAGACTGACCAAACATTCTTCCGAGGCGGGTGATGAACCGCTCATCGGTAATTGCCCCAATGCCAGGGCAGCAGCTGCACCCATCCATCGCCGCATATTCATATCAAACCTCCCATCTTCCTTTGAAGAGAAATAGTTTGGCGACGATAGACGATGTGTTGGTCCGAAGTATAGACAAAAGTTTGAAAGAAAGCGGCGGGCGGCGACTAACCCACTTTATGGACTAAACGAGCTTTCGCGGCGATCGAAGAAATGCGCATCAAGCGATCGGGGTGAACAGGTTTTTCAAGAAAGTAGACGTCGTTGTAAATTTCAGCCTTGAATTTAAATTCCGGAATATAACCGGAAAGAAAAATGATAGGCGCTTTCTGATTCAGGCCTTCCTTGCGTCGCAGCAGTTCGGTCAGTTCAAGTCCATCCAGGACCGGCATTCTATAGTCGGTGCAGATCAGATCGAAGGTCTGTTGAAAGCATTCATGCAGAGCCAGAGCACCATTGCTGCATCGCGTGAACGAGGTGTTGGAAAAATGCGCCTCGTACATATCGGCCAAGACATCGAGGATAGCCGACTCATCATCCACCAGGAGTATTTTCATAAGAGTCTCCTTCGATCTTTATGATTGTTTTTAATTATAAGCCGTTCCCAGCATCGCGACAAGTTTCCGGACCGCATGAAACCAAGGCGGGAATGTCCTTATGAATTTTCTGGATTGTAATTCCGGGCAAAGCCTGTTATCGGCCTTGATAGACGATCGAACAATCAGGGATGGGAGAGGCCCAAGATGGCGCTTTTTGAACTCACTATTGATGACAAGCCCTATACGGTGGATACCGATCCAAGCAAACCCTTGCTTTGGGTCTTGCGTGAAGATTTGAATCAAACCCAAGCCAAATTCGGTTGTGGTGCCGGACTGTGCGGAGCGTGCACGGTCTATGTCGATGATAATCTGGTCCGGGCCTGCGCCTACCCTATTGCGACCGCTGCAGGTAAAAAAATTACGACCATCTCGGGTCTTGATGATGAGCTGGCGCAAAAATTAAAAGCCGCCTGGTTGAAATATGACGTCCCTCAATGCGGCTACTGTCAACCTGGTTTTGTGCTCGGCGCGCATAAACTTCTCAAGAAGACCGCGCCCGATCAAACACCGAATCTGAACGAGGTCACCAATCTTTGCCGCTGTGGAACCTATGACCGCATTCGCCAGGCTGTGCTTGATGTGCACGGTCAAGCATCCCAAGGGAGTTGAACATGCTGAATTGGAAAAGCTCGCGTCGGGAACTTATCACAAGATCGCTGGGTGGAACCTTGGGTTTGGCTTTCGGTTTCAGTCTGCCCTGGGCTTTGCGCGATGATGCCGAGGCCGCCGGCAGCGAGTCCGCAGTGCTGAATACCTTCGTGCGCATCTTCGCCGATAATCGCGTGGAAATAGTCGTGGTGAAGGCTGAGATGGGGCAAGGCGTGATCACGTCGTTGGCCATGCTGGTGGCCGAGGAAATGGACGCGGATTGGTCCACGGTCAACGTGAAACTCGAAGGGGAAATGGGCGCTTACGTCGATCCCAAAGCTCCCTTTGCCGGAACCTTTGGCAGCACTTCGGTCAAGACCAATTACGAACGTCTGCGCAAAGTGGGAGCGGCCGTGCGCCTCGTCCTTCTGCAGGCGGCAGCCACGCAAACCGGCCGTCTTTTGAATGAATTGAAAACGTCCAGCGGCTGGGTCGTCGATGCCCAGGGTCAGAAACTTGTCAATTATGGACAGCTGATCGAAACGGCCGCGAAACTGCCCCTGCCTTCCGATGTCCCGCTGAAAAGCGCCGATCAATTCAAAATTCTCGGCAAGCGGCAACATCGCAAGGACACGGCGCTCAAAACCGAAGGCCAGGCGACCTATGGTCTGGATGTGCGTCTGCCCGGAATGAAGTACGCGGCCGTCCGTCAGCATCGGGTCTTCGGCGCGAAACTTCTGAACTTCGCTGATCTGCAGGCGCAAATGCCTCAAGGCTACCAGCTGATTGAAGTCCCCGGGGCCATCATCGCGATCGGCGCCAGCTACTGGCAGGCGCAAAAGTCCCTGGATCGAATGGCGCCGAAATATGAAACCACGCCTGCGATGGATGCCAATTCCCAGGCCGCGATCGAACAGAAACTGAGCGCAGCGGTTCAGGACGTCGGCGGCAGCAGCGTCTTTAAAAAAGGTGATGGCGCGGGCGCATTGAACCTGGCCGAAACAGTCGTGGAGGCGGAATACTACACGCCGTTTTTAGCACACGGCGCGATGGAACCACTCAACTGCACAGCGTGGGTCACAAGCGATCGCTGCGAATTTTGGGTGCCGACGCAGAGTGCTCAGCTGATCACCTTTGCTGTGGCGAAAGTTCTGGGACGCGCGCCGATGCAGGTGACAGTCAACGCCACCTATTTGGGCGGTGGCTTTGGCCGCAAGGTGGAAACGGATTACGTGGTCCATGCGGCACTCGCATCCCAGGCCGTGCAGGGTCCTGTCCAGCTCATCTGGTCGCGCAGCGAGGATACCCAGCATGATTTCTATCGACCAGCGTTTCAGGCCAAATTCAAAGGCGGTTTGAGTGAGGGGCGCGTGAAAGTCTGGACCGGAAAAAATGCCGGCCCGTCGATTTCCAAGCGACAGAATCCCAATAATACCAAAGTCGATTTTACTTCCATTGATGGCTTTGCCGACATCCCTTATGGTATTGATCATCAGGAAATGTTTCATCAGGAAGTCGATTGCGGCGTCCCCGTCGGATACTGGCGCTCGGTCGGTAAATCGCAGAATACCTTCTTCGTCGAGTCCTTTGTGGATGAGCTTGCCGACTCCTTGAAGATGGATCCGCTGCAGCTGCGCAAGGATCTTTTAAGTGAGCAGCCCCGCGCGCAAAGACTTCTGGATAAGCTGGCCGAAGTTTGCGACTGGGCGAACAAGCCCACTCTTGGTCTGGCCTTTATGGAAGGCTTTGGAACCCTGGCGGCGATGGCGGCTCAGGTCAGCCTTGTCAACAACAAGGTCAAGGTGGAGCGTCTCTGGACTGTGGTGGACTGTGGTCCTGTCGTCAATCCCGAGGGGGCCGAGGCTCAGGTGCAGGGTGCCGCTCTTTACGGTATGGCGGCGGCCATGCTGGGCAAGGTGACGATCAGCGGCGGGAAAGTGGATCAAACCATTTTCGCGGATCGCCCCTTCATCAAGCTTGGTGAAGCGCCCGTGCATGAGGTTCATTTCATGCCCAGTACCGAGGCCATCGGTGGACTCGGTGAAGTGGCTACGCCCCTTGCCGCGCCCGCGATCACCAACGCGCTCTATCGTCTGACCAAAAAACGGATACGGCGCCTGCCCATCAATGATTTTTCCTGGACATAAGGTCCGGTGTCAACATTCTGAGCCCAGGAACACACTCGTCTTCCTGGGCTTCTTTTTTAAGGTAAGAATTCCCTCAAAACTCCCCTCCCATCGCCTTGCGTAAGTTGTTAATCCCTCATCAAATGACCATAGATTCTGCACGATTGAGAGGTCCGATCAGACGCTTCATCTCAAAGCCGATAAAACGGGAAAGGGTGAACGTGGAGGTTAGGATGGGCAAGGGACCATGGTCCAACGAGAGTGGCAACGCGACGGCCGGGTTGCTTGTCGTGGTGGGCGGCATCTCGCTGGTTCTGGCGCAAAACGAAATGCGCAGCGTGAACGCCAAACGGCAAAAAGCCAAGGTGGAAATGGCCATCAGCCAAAGCACCTTTCAAAATAATTCCTCGCTTCAGCTGGCGGCTCGTGTTCTGAAAGGCTCACAAGCCGGACAGGCTGCGCCCGTGCATCTGAATCCATATATCCTGGGTCCTGTCTGCGATCAGAACCGTCAGCTGGAAGCCACGCAGGGCAATACCTGGCAAGCCACAGCCGACAGCATCGTGATTCGCAACTACAGCGCGAACCAGCTGCAAACAGAAAACGACGCCATCTTCAATCGTCTGCGCGCGGGTCAGAGTCCCGGCCTTACGCCCGCTGATAGCAATACGCTGCGCGTCCTGGGTTATAAATGCAGTGCCGATCCTTTGAAGCCCTATCTTGTGGAAGGCGTCTATGTGGAAGCCCATACGCAGGACGCCCAGAATAAAACCATGCTCGCCAAAGCGCTTCTGCCGATGGATGCACCGCCGCCCTCCGACTGCCGCTTTTATGTGAAAGACGCGGCCGGCAACATGCTGCCACCGACCGGCGTTCCCGATGGTTCGCCGATTCTACTGCCCGACCTCAATGGAACGCTGAATTTCGATTGCAATAATGTCGTCACGCGCGCCTTCGTTTACGACCTGACCAACGGCACGGTGGCCGCGCAGACCACCACCGATCCGGTTACGCCGGCCAATCGCATTGAAAGCAGCTATAAGGCTTTAGTACCAGCGATTGCGCTCAGCAGTCTGCCGAGCGGAACGAAGTCCCTGCGGGCTGTTGCGGAGCAGGTGGATGGTTCCCAGCTCAATTACTTCATTGAATTTGATTTGAGCAATATCGTGCCGCCTGGTCCTCCACCCGAAACCTGCGAGTATCGCTGTGATTCCGTGTCCGAAGTCTGGGCCTGTACCACCGATTACCTCGTCCATCGGCAAGGTTATCAGCACGTCAGCCCCACGAACTGGGTCTGTTATCAATGTGGATACTTCTATGGCTTCGATCCCAGGCAGAACTGCGCCAGTGTCGGCATTGTCGGCGAGCGCGGTAACGGCGGCTGTTTCGTCGATGACACCCGCATCACGATGAAAGATGGCAAAGAAAAGGAAATAAAAGACGTCCGGCCCGGAGATGAAGTCTGGAATCCTTTGCTGAGCCGTGCTTTTCCCGTCAAAAATGTGATCAAAGGACCGGAACGCTTTGCGCTTTACGAAATTCATACCGGTGGCAATCGGCTGAAGGTGACCAGTGAGCATCCCTTCATGACCAAACTCGGAATCATGGGCGCCAAGGATCTGCGGGCCGGAGACCTCATCCAGCATCCTACTCAGGGCTGGCAGGCCATTCAAAAGATCGTGGTTCAGCCGAGTGATGCGGATACGATCGTTTGGAATCTGGAGCTGGATGTTCCCACTCAGGATGAAAATCATCATATGCTGCTTGCGAACGGCGTGCTGACGGGCGATCATTATCTACAAAAAAGAGTCCGCAGTCGCCAATCGCTTGAACTGTTCGGTGGTTTATGAAGAAAAAAGCCGGTCGTAAACAAGGCGGGTTCCCCTCGCCTTTGATACTTTGCGTTTTGCTCCTTGTCCTGGCTTTCATCGTCTGGAAATGGAGGAGCACGCGCCCCGAACCCATGGCGGCGCATGAGCCTCCTGTCAGTCAGCCCCAGGTTCTTTCCCCTAACGATTTCAAGCAGCAAAAAAAGCAGGATCAGCAGCGTTCACTCCTCCTGGCCCAGGAAAGAGCCGCGGACCTGCGGCCTTTGCCAGTGAAGATCGCCGACGGCACGATCAAGCTCCAGGTTTCCTCGCGGCTTTTCGTGCGGCGCTGCATTGCCAGTGATTTTGATATCATGGAACGGGATCTGAAAATCACCGGCCGCAGCGAGCCGGGCTTTGTCTTGAGCCTTGAAAATCTGGATCCCGGCAGTCGCGTGAAGCCGCAACAGATCCCCCTGACCCTGGACCAGATCAGGGCCAATATCCA
>NZ_DASTAT010000049.1 GCF_035712445.1 Oligoflexus sp.
TTCAATCGCCTGCGCATCCTGTGGTCCCATAGTCAAAGGCTGGGGCTCAGCATTATTTCGACCTCGCTGGGCAACGGCGCGCATTTTAAAGGTGCGGACGGTTTCTTTGATCGCGTTCTTGTGGATGTTCCCTGCAGCTGCGAAGGCACGGTGCGGAAAAACCCGCGGATCATGTACCATCAGCAGGAGGCGGGGACTCTACTTTATAACGGCCTGCAGCTCGCCATTCTGCAAAAAGCCGTGAACGCCTGCCGCCCGGGTGGACGCATCGTCTATAGCACCTGCACCTTCCGCCCGGAAGAAAATGAGGCCATCATTGACCTTATTTTAAAGGCCAATCCCGATCTTGATGTAACGCCGGCCGTCGTTCCCGGCCTCGTGTCATCTCCTGGACTCACGACCTTCGAAGACCAAAGCGTCGATCCCCGCGTTGCCGGAGCCCTTCGCATCTGGCCGCATCAGAACGATAGCGGCGGCTTTTTCATCTGCGTTCTGCAAAAAGCCGGCGATGAGCGACACACTCCGGCTTTGACGACAAGAGATGAACCCGTCACGGAAGCGAAACTCCCTTACCTGCAGGAACGCTTTGATTTTCCCAAGTCTGTGTGGGATGAGCACGTGATCTTTCACCGCACACCGAAGAAGCTCAGCTATCATCCACGCCGCTATGAAATTCCTTCCAGCCTGCGCCTGGAAGAACTCGGACAGAACTTTATGAAGATCAACTTCAAGTTCCCTAAACTCGCCACCGCCGCCGCCCGCGTCTGGGGTCCCCATGCCCGGAAAAATATCGTGCGGCTGCCGCGGGAACGCTTTCGCGCCTATATGCAGGGCACTGATATTTTTCTTACGCAGGATGAAGCCCAGGACGTCGCGAGCGATGGTTATGTCATGGTTTTCTATGCGGGCGCTGTGATGGGACTGGGACTGGCGCAGAAACTGGAAGGCGTGGTTCGCCTTCGCAGTCTTTTCCCCCAGGATTGGGGTCAGGAAGCCGAAACGATCAAGGACGAATGACATCCAAGGTGCGATCGAAGCCGCGCTGCCCGGGCTGAAGACTCAGGCGATAATCGGTCGGCTTGTTCTCCCAAACGCGCGTGGCCTGTGCAGCGCCAGGGCCGGCAAACTGCGCGTAAGCCTTGAAATTGTAGGTCTCGGCCGCGACGTCAGGCTTCTGGCAAAGTCCCACATCCAAAAAGCTGTGCACGATCGCAGGTTCATTGTTACTCAGAAAAAACGCATCCTTTTGGACGAGCAGCTGCGTTTTTTCAATGTAACTCAAAGAACCGTCAGCAAAGAATCCCAGGCCTTCGAAGTTTTTGTTTTCCCACACCGCACGCCGAATGATGCTGCGCAGTTCGATGAGTGAGCAGCTTGTTGTTTCAGGGAACGAACGATCTTCGGTCGCTTCCAAAACCAAAGGCTTCAAAAGCACAACCGTCTCGTAACCTGCCGAACGGCTGAGTTCGCGGCGCAAAGCTTCGGTGCAATCGAAGTGCTGATCATCCATGACTGCGCATTCCTGCGGCTGAATGCGGAGTTCACCAAGGGCGAGGGCTTCCCGACTGTTGAAACGCAGACGCGGTCCGACGGAGGCATAGAGGGTCTGGACGTCGCGACCTTCCTTGTCGACCACCTGCACTTCCTGAGCGAACGAAACGGCTGGCAGAAGAAGGGCAAGAAGACTGAGCAGAAACATAGTACATCTCCCAAGAGTTTACAGTCGTCAGCGACGATAGCAGGCTTCTCGGGGCAGTCAAGTCAGGGGAATCATGACAGAGGGCGCGTGAAGGCCACGCTCGGGTAGATTAAACCAAAGCGTAGGATTCAGCGCTCATTTGTAACTGGAAAATACTAGAGGGGACGTGGGATCCACGTCCTTCCTTACGGGTTGGCCCAGGCAGTTTTTTTACCAGGCTTTTTCGCTTTACCGGCGAACTTGCTGCCAGCAGCCGCTGCGGGGAATTTTTTGAAAGGCTTGCCTTTGCGACCTTTGTCATCGCCCGGCTCGTCATGACGCGAAGCACGCGCGCTGACTTTGTCCCAGGCGCGTGAGCCTTCGGAACGGGACACGGGTGCTACCACAGGACGCACACGGCTGTCGCCGCGAGCTGGTCTGGGCGCAGCATGGGAGCGTTCGCCCGTCGATGGGAAACCCGAGGCCGGGAAACCATTGCCGCTGCTGCGCTCAGGATCACGTTCGGCAAAGATCTCGGGGAAGGTCAGAGCCAGGAAACGGCCTGCAACTTCTTCCGGAGTCATGGTCGCGAGCAGTTCCTTCCAGCCATCACCCAGAGCTTCCACCGCGCGTGCATAGCCCGCGGGCTCCTGGAATTTCTGCAGATAATAGGCCACTTTCTTCACGCCCAATTCCTTACGGGTTGGGATGGTGCCTTCCTGGAGTTTACTTTTCGTCAAACGCTCGATCTGAGCAATCAGAAGACGCTGACGCGGAGAAATCAAACTGAGTGCAAAACCGGACTTGCCGCAGCGCGCGGTCCGACCGATACGGTGCACATAACTATCCAGTTCCTTCGGAATCGAATAGTTGATCACATGAGTCACATCCTTCACGTCGAGGCCGCGGGCAGCGACATCGGTACAGATCAGGAGTTTCACTTTGCGATCGCGGAAGGCCTTCATGGTGGTTTCACGAGCAGCCTGGCTCTTGTCACCGTGCAAGGAGTCCACGCGGTAACCACGATCCAAAAGGTACATGGTCAGATCACTGACCAGAGCTTTGGTCTGGCAGAAGACGAGGCCGTAGAAATCATCGACCGAGTCGATCAGCTTGCGCAGAACTTCAGGCTTGTTCGCTTCATGCGTCACATAGTAACGCTGCTCAATCGCGGTCGGAACCATTTCGGTCCGGTTGACCTGAACCTGCTGGGGGTTCTTCAGATAGGTATCGGCCACGCGACGAACATCAGGACTCATCGTCGCCGAGAACAGCCAGGTGTTGGCCTGACCTTCGGGCAGACAGTCCAGGATTGCGGTCAGATCATCTTTGAAGCCCATCGAAATCATTTCGTCGGCTTCATCCAGGATCATGACCTGCAGGCTTTCAAGGTTCAAAGTACCGCGACGGATGTGATCGCAGATCCGGCCGGGAGTTCCCACAACCACCGGCAGACCCTGATGCAGGCCGCGGTGCTGTTCGGTGTAGCTCGCGCCGCCGTAAATCGGCAGAGCGTTGACACCCAAATATTTGCCAAGAATGTTGACCTGCTCGGTCACCTGCATGGCGAGTTCACGTGTTGGGCAAAGGATCAAGGCCTGAACTTCGCGCATCACAGGGTCGATGCGTTCAAGCATAGGAATGGCAAAAGCCGCTGTCTTGCCGGTACCGGTAGCGGCCAAACCCAAAAAGTCAGTGGTTTGTTCCAGAAGAATCGGCAGAGCCTGAGCCTGAATGGGGCTGGGCTTCTCATAGCCGAGTTCCTGAATAGCGCGCAAGACTTCGGAACTTAAGTTCAAATCAGAGAATAATGACAAGTGGATCTCGTTTCTTTAGGGCGACCCCAAGGAACGGTGTCGCACGTAAATGAGTGGATTGGGCCAAGCCCAAGTTACACAGTGGGGCCTCTGTTATCACAATTTTTCAGGGTAGGATAGGTCATTTCTTACAAAATGTCCGCAAGCGTAGGCCCAGCCTGCGTTTACCGTGTGATACCCGTCCGTTAACAATATGGCATGCTGTCATCGCATACCTTCATCGTTAACCAGGCGTGCGACGGCGAGTCATAGGTCTACCACAGGTAATTCACCAAGGAAATCTTTTTTACCCAAATCCACTCCGCCTTGCCGCAAAAGCGCATAAGCCGTGGCCACATGAAAATAGAAATTGGGAATCGCCCGCTGAACAAGGAATTCCGCGGCACGCATGCCCTTGCCCGGGGTATTGGGCAGCTTGATTTTACGACTTTCCGCCCCCGCAAAATCCGGGGCCTTGAAGCCTTCCAGATAAGCGCGCGTCGTGCGTATGCGCTCGCTCAGCTGGCTCAGGGACGTTTCATTGTCTTCATATTTCGGGGCTTCCTTGCCCGCCAGACCCGCAGCCGCGGCCTTCGCCGTATCGGTCGCAATCTGAATCTGCCGTATCAGCGGAAACATATCCGGAGTCAGCCGCATGCCCAGAAAGTTGTTCGCATCAAAGCTCCGGCGTTCGGCGTGATGGTTGGCCTTCTGAAGGATGGCTTCGAGGTTGCCAAGCACTTTATGAAACTGCTGGATCATCTCAAAATACATGGAGCGACTCCTCGTCCGAATTTTTTCAATAGTAGAAGATTCTTAGAGCTGCTGGCAATGGTCGACCGCCTGGCCCATATTATAGCCGCCCACATGATCAGCATGAGCCGTATCGGCTAAAAATTGTGCCGCGTGGAAGCAGTGGAGTTTACTCCCCGGATGCTGCGCGTCCCAATAAGGGCTACTGCCCGGCTGCCGGCAGAAACGTCGTTCCCCCTGGGTCTGCCCCAAGGCATTGCCGTTGAAACAGGCTTCCTTTTTCTGCGCGATGCCTGCCGACTCGGCTTTTTCCTGGGCGACCTTCGGCACGTCATGGGCGTTGAAAAGATAGGCCCTGAGATCCAAACGGTCTTTTTTCAGATCCTCGATCAGCTGATTCAAAGCGCTATTATGCGTAAGGGAAATCTGAGACGGCAAGGGTTTGGGCAGAAGGGAAAGGTCAGGCAGCGTGCCCACCGCGATATGATGAAACCCAAAGCTATCAAGCGTGATCAGGCCTTCGCGAAGCTCTTTGATAAGATCCTCGATGGCATCGGCATCATGATCTTTCTGATAGGCATCAGGGCCAAGCCAGATACTGATGAGTATACCTTCGCGGCTTAACTTCTTGCTGTCCCGCGCCCACTCCTGAATCTGTTTTTTCAGAGAGGTCCCCGGAATCTCCAGCAAGGCCTCGCCGTCGGCGGCATCGGCAAAGGCATAGTTGCGAACTGTCCAGCCCGTTGCCCCCTGCACGTAGTCCACCCAGATCGGGCCGTTGCTGAAGCGTGAACGCCAATAGACCTGGGGCGGGGCCAGGGTTTGTGTCTTCTGAAACAGATTGCCCGTATCGGAATAGCTGTCGCCGAAGACCACGAGCGTATGAATACCGGTCTGATCAGGATCCAGAACCAGCCCCTTCAGCCATTGATTTTGATGGGGCCGCACTCCCTCATCCACGCGCGGCCCCTTGCCGGACAGTGGCGGTGCCGTGAGCAAAGCTTTCGCAGGCAGACCTGGGCTCTGACAGGCCATGATTCCAAGAGTTGCAGTCAGGAGAGTGAGAATTCGCAGCATCGGATGTCCTCATGTTCCCAAGGTGGACCATTAAATGTCATTATGACACAAAAAGCAGCGCTGGCTTTCCCGAAACTTTATCCTTAAAAAGAAGCTCTTGCTGTGAAAGGATTTCCATGTTCAAAAAGTTGCTGCGTATTCTGGCTCTTGGCATCGTCTTCATCGGCATCTTTCAATATCTTAAAAAACCTGGACAGGAGCGCGAGACCGAGCGCCCACCTGTGCGGGACAAGGCCGAGACGCGGCCCACAGCGAAACCGCTGCCTCCCGAGAAAACAGCTCAAACTCCTGGATTCAGTTCCCGGCACCCGCGGGATTTTGATGAGGCCAAATCCATCCTGAAAAAAGTCTATGCCCGCGGAAAAGAGATTTACTGCGACTGCCCCTATGATTTGGGGCAGAAAGACCGCATTGATGAGGCTGCTTGCGGGTATAAGGGCCATGGCAATCGCAGCAAACGCATCGAATGGGAGCATGTGGTGCCGGCCAGCGTTTTTGGTCAACGCTTCCGAGAGTGGAAAGAAGGCCATCCCGATTGTGAAAGGCGTGGACGCAAGGAAAAAGGCCGGGAATGTGCGCGCGCCACGTCCGAGGTCTTTGCCCGCATGGAGGCCGATCTCTATAACCTGCTCCCCTCGCTCGGCGAGCTGAATGCCGCGCGTTCCAATTATCCTTTTGGAGAGGTCGGCGGGGAACCGCGGGAATTCGGACGCTGTGATTTTGAAGTCGAACACAAGGTGGCCGAACCCCGTCGCGAGATTCGCGGCGACCTGGCCCGTATTTACTTTTATATGGATGCCCGCTATCCCGGCTTTGATATTGTGAACAAGAAGAACGAGGGGCTTTTGAGCGCCTGGGATCGCGAGGATCCCATGGACGAGGCCGAACGTAAGAGAGTGCATCAGATTAAAGAGATTCAGGGCAACAGCTTTTTCATCGGCCGGCTGAGCCGGCTTGCGACCGCCGCCTCAGAGTGAACCGGGACGATCGGTTTGAATCGTCTGCTCCCTCACGATTGGGGCTTCGAAGTCTTCCAGCTCGACCGCCGGCTTCAGGACGTTGATGACCTTGTCCTGCTTGACCGCCACGGTCTCCCCCGAATCGAGGCGCCAGCTGGCTATGACATCCAGGTTCTTGACCTTCGCCTGCAGCGCTTCGAGATTCGCAGCGCTGACGTTATAAAGAACGTGATAGATGGATGAGGCTGCCTGATCGATAACCTTCACGCCCTCGGTGATGTTGCTCGACCAAACGAGGCGCTGCCCGCTCGCGGCCAGATCCAATTTCTTTTTGGTAAGCTGATCGGTCAGCTGGCATCCGTACTGGGCATCCAGATCATCCGCCTTCGCTTCCTTACGCAAAGCACAGGTCAAATAAGATCCGGCGATATTCGCGGGAATATCGACCTTTTCTTCATTCGCATCCTGGGTCTTATCACCCTCGCTTTTCTTCGGATCCTTGGTATTGTTCAGGGACTGACCTGGTTTGCACGAAATGGTCAAGCCACTGCCAAGAAGCAGTGTGATGAAGGTCAGCCGTGCAAAGAAAAGATTCAGCATCCCAAGCCCCTATTGCAGACAGAAGGTGCGGACAGCCACGTTTACATTCGGACCCGCGGGACAGTTGGTATCGGCCTTGACCACCGTCGTCCCCAGGGGATTGGTCAGAAGACGGAAGTTTCGGAGCTTCGGCAGATTGGCAAGGGCCGTGATGTCCGAAATCTGGTTATTCGTCAGATTCAGAAGCTCGAGTTTGGTCAGACCCTTCAAAAGGCTGATATCCGTGATCACGTTGGCTGCCGCGGTCAGACTGTAAAGATTGTTCATGTCCTTCAAAGGCAGAAGGTCGGCGACGCGGTTGGCCTGGAAATTCAGCACCAGGAGATTCTTAAGATCCTTCACGCAGGCGATGCTGGTCAGCGCGTTGCGTGCAAGGCTGAGTTCCGAAAGCCCGCTGAGGCCGGAAACAAAGCCGCAATCCGTCAGGGCCAGATCCGTTACATCCAGATAATTCAATTGCTTCAGATTGGCGATTCCTGCGGTGTCCATTCCGGGATTGGCACCGATGATCAGCCTCTGCAGTTTCACAAGGCCGGCCAGGGGCGCTGTGCTGCGAACCTGATTGCGGCCGATATCGAGAACGGTCAGATTGTTCAGACCCATCAAGGGTGCAAGATCCACAATCTGATTCGAGGCGATATCGAGTTCACGCATTTTGCTCATGCCTCGGAGCGCTGTGATATCCAACACGGCGTTGGCGAAGAGGATCAGCTCTTCCATCTGAACCAGGGCCGTAAGCGGCGTCAGGTCCACGATGCCCGTGGTATTCAAATCGAGGGATCTGATTTTGGTCAGACCACCAAGGGCCGTGAAATCGGTGATGGCGTTGCCGCCGAGTTCCACGATTTCAAGGCTCTTCAAATTTGTCAAAAAAGCGGTCGTGGTCAGATTGCAGCTGGCGCAGGAAAACTGCACGAGATTGGTCAGCTGCGAGACCGGGGTCATATCCACGGGCGTATTAAAATTCAAATTCAGGGCTTTGAGTTGCGTCATACCCGTAAGAAAGGAAAGATCCGTAATTCCCTGGCGAATAAGGACCAGCTTTTCCAGGGTTTTGATGCCGCTGAAAACGCGTGGATCCGCGATCGCCCGCGGCGCGGCACCCGCGACCCCAGCCCCGGCATCTATATCAACGCTCAAGAGTCCGGGCAGGCTCATGAGGGGTGCCAGGTTCTGGACCATGCTGGAATTAATTTTGATGCCTTTCAGTTCCTTCAGTCCGCTCACGAAGGTGATATCGGTAACCGCTGTTCCCTGAAGATCGAGCGATTGAAGGCGACTCATCTTGCCGAGCAGGCTGAGATCCTTGATGGCAGGATTATTCTGCAAATCCAGAAACGTGAGCTTGGTCATGTTAGCCAAAGGACTGATGTCGCTGATGGAGTTGGTATGGATGCTGAGCACTCCGATATCGACAAGGTCCTTGATCGGCGTGATGTCGACGATCAGGTTGCGCGAGATCTGCAGTACCTTGAGGCTCTTCAGCCCTGATAAAGGACTGATATCGACGAGCTGGTTTTCAGACAGTCCGAGTTCGATCAGATTGTTAAGATTTTTGAGCCCGCTGATATCCTCCAAGCCATTGCGGGCAAGTTCGAGATACTTCAGCTCCAGGTTGTCCTTGATCGGGGTCAGATCCGTCACGCGGTTATCGTTCAAATTCAAACGCTGCAGCTGACCCAGATACTGAAAGGGTTTGATATCTGTCAGAGCAGCCCCTGAAAAATCCAGCTCGGTGGCCTTGGCGAAATAAGCCACCGACTGGTCACAGTTGGCAAATTGATAATGAGACATCATCTGCAGATAGGCGCGGTGACCTGGATTCGTGGATTCGGAAGCCGTGGGCGCACAGTATTCCGTGAGTTTGCTGATATTGGGCAAGGCGGAGGCTGCCGCATTCTTCGCGGCATCACCGCTGGAATCATAGGATCCCGCGCGGTCGGACTGCTTCTTATACCGCAGATCCTTGGCTATTGGACTGCAGGAACAGAGCAGCATGATGGAAATCATGGCTACGATGCGCATGGCAAACCCGCCAGGTGTAGTAAGACGCTGGAACCACAACATCGTCCTTATCGGCTATTGGCTTGAGAAAGTTGAGAGAACTGGATATTTATACAGTGATATTGGGTATTTATCTTAATTCTTTCAGGCTGCAATGACCGCCGGAACCCCCTTCCGCAGGGTCAGGGTAAAGCGGGTTCCATGCTGATCCGGGCTTTCCTCGATGGGCGTGCTCACGATTTGCAAGGAGCCTTGGTAACGTTCCACGTAGCTTTTGACTATCGGCAAACCGAAGCCGGTACCCTTCTCCCCCTTGAGTCCGGGGCGGGTCGTGGGGCTGGAAATATCGAAGATCTTCGACTGCAATTCCGCATCCATTCCTATCCCTTGATCGACGATATCGAGCAGAACCTCGTCTCCGCGTTCTTCCAAAATCAGTTCGATCGTTTCACCATCGGGACTGAATTTGATCGCATTGCTCAGAAGATTGGCCAGAACATTATAGACAAGGCTCCGCTGCTCGGCGATCACATGCAAAGAAGGGGTGAGGCCGCTGATGATAAGGCGGATACTCTTCTCCTCCAGGCGCTTTTGCATAAGGTCCTGGACCTGGACGAGCGCATCAGCGACTCGAACGGGAACGAGCTTCATCTGAATCTTGCCGGAATTGATCGCCTCGAATTCGCGGACGTGTTCGATGATTTCCTGCTGGTGGACGGCCGCGCTATGCATCTTCCTCAGATAGCGCTGAGCCTCTTCCCAGGGCATCTCGCCTTGTTCATAGATGCTGGAATAATTCAGCATGATGTTCAGCGGATTGGCCAGATCATGACAGATCACGCGCACGAGATTGCGATTCGCGGCGGCCTCACGCTCATGTATGATTTTTTCGCGACGCCGCGCCTCGGCCATCAGCTCGGCCTCCCGAGCGGCCAGTTCTTCATTCCGTATCCGCCGCAGATAGGTGATCTCCTGCTTTTTGATCTGATTGAACTTGTCGCCCAGGCAAACCGACAGAAATACGGCTTCCCAGATGGAACCAAAAGCCAGTTCCACACCCTGAGGCCAGGAGCTGACGACATAGCCAAGCCGCACAAGCGAGAAAAGAGCTGCGCTCAGGATCAAAGGAACCCAGGCCATCAGAAAGAGGGTCGCCGAACGATCCTTTTTTACGGCTCCGACGAGGGCCACGATGAGGATCAGCAGCGGCGCCAGAATCAAAACATAATAAAGGGAGCGCATCACAAAAAGATAGCCCCCGCCAAAGGCCCCAAAGAATCCGATCAGAATTTGAATGACGGCCAGGATCTGCATGCTCCACCAGAGCAGTTGATTTTTGCTGCGGACTCCTAAAAATGAAGCCGTGAAAATCAGAGCCAAGGATGGCGCGAGGCTGGGCAGCAGGATGGACATCACGCTGTTAAGATAAGGCGACTCCGGCCACAGAAGGCCATAGGCCGAGCCAAAGCTGACGGAAATGGCTCCCGCGGTGACGCCTTGAAAGAGGCAGTAGCTTAAGTAGATGCGTTCGCGGCTGCTGACAAAGAGCAGAAAGTTAAAGAGTATGATCGAAGCCATGGCCCCGAAATAAAGCGTTCCCGCATGACCAGCCTTGGCCGCTTCCGCCTCCAGGGTCCACTTGGGATAGATCTGCAGATCAATTTCCACGGGGGCCGTCGATTGAAAGCGCAGATAGATCTGCCGGCTTTCACCAGGAGCGAGCGTCACAGGAAAGGCGAAACCACGATAGAAAAATCCGCGGGATGCAAAGGGCGTATGATCGCCGGTATGCCGCTCAACGTCGACGCGATCACCATCGAGTCCATAAAAGTCGATCACATCCGTACGCGGATCTTCACTGACCAGATAGATCGTCCGGCTATGGAGCGCCGAGTTGATGAGCGTGGCGCGGACCCAGAAGGCCTTCTCTGTGATTCCGAACTTGAAGGTCTTGAGCCCGGATGCAACGCCTCGCCAGCCTGTCAGCTGCGGGACGGCCTCGATGCGCATTCCGGCCCGCGGTTCCTCGATCACCTCGAATTGCTTGGAGACGGCGATTTTTTTTTCAAACTGACCAATGTCGATCGCTCCGGCCAGAGCATCCACCGTGAAAGTCAGTAAAATGAACAGAAACCACCGCATAAAAGGGAGAAACCTCCAGCTCCATTATCGGAAGAGCCGCACTCAGCTATAATGATAGGAAACGCTGCCGCGAGGAGGTCCTTTTATGATACGCACAAAACTCCGGCCTTTTATCTTTGGTTTAAGCAGTTTTCTGCTGCTTCCTTCCTGTGGCCAGGAACCCAAAAAGAAGGCCCCCAATGCTCCTCCCCTCGGGGAAGTGGCCCAGGTTTTTCATGATGTCGCGAGCCGCTATCGGCTTCCGAAAGACATTCTGATGGCCGTGGCCTACAAGGAATCCGGCTTTGCCGCCGAACCCAGCCGCGGCATCTATGACCAGGATGGATCCATTCGCGGGATGCAGAATGGGGAAACGGCTGTAGGTCTGCCGCGCAGCATTCTGAAGCTGGAGGATACTCCCGAGAATCATTCCTTCCGCGCGCAGATGGAAGCCTATGGCGCCTTCGTTCGGGCAAACCTGGATGCCCAGCATCTGGATCTTTCCCCGGCTTTGAACACCGCCGACGCGGTTTATGATTGGGCCTGGCAGCTGGCGCAGATGCATTCCCGTGACAAGGAAGCCCGCAAGAACGTGCAGATTGTTTTTGCGATGGAAACCATCGAAACCCTGAACCGCGGTTTTCTGTGGCAGGACGATGACACACTGGAAAAAATCGAACTGCCCCCGCGCAATCCACCGTTGACCATCGAAAGCTTCTCGGCTCCGATTCAAGCCAATCTGCAGCTCGATACCAGCATCTCGGAAATCTTCACCGTCGATTACCTGCAGCTGACCTATGGTGAAACGGGCAAGATCGACAATCAACCGAAGCGCGTGATCGTCGTTCACTGTCCCTTGACGCTCTCCAGCTGCCTTGCGTCCCAGGTGCAGCCTGCGTCCCCTGATCATGTGGTCCTGGGGGCCCATTACATTATCCCGGCCGACGACAAACTTCTGAAAAAGCCGGTCAAGATCCTGCCGCATCGCGCACCTGTTCGCCTGACCGATACCAATGGCCAGCAGCAGCTGATCACCGATGCGATTGTGATCATGATCGTAGGACAATCGGGTCATTATCAGGATGGTCAGCGTCTGCAGGTCGATCCCTCGTGGTACAGCAGAAAGCAGCTGCAGCAGATGGGTAAAGTCATCGAAGGCGTTTGCACTTTGATCAATCGTGATGATCCTTCCGTGGATATGCAGCGCTGCCGAACACCCCAGGATGGTCTGGAGTTCCGCGTTCCGAGCGGCAAGGCCTTCCGCATCGGTGATATCCCGGACTTTGAGCCCACGATCTTCTGGTCGTTCGCCCGCAGCCCTGATGATCTGAGCGGCGACATTGACCTTCAGCTGCCCGTGAATCAAAAACTCTTCCCTGCCGGTTCATCGATCAACCTGAACCTCGCCTTCATCCGCAGCACGGCGAAGATTGATGTTCAGATTCTGGAACGCTGCCCCTCGGGCAAGACGGTCTGGTCCACCATCAATAGCATGGCGGTTCGGAATATTGATCGCAAAACCATCCAGGTGGAACGCTTCGACCAGGGCCCGAACCTGAATGGTCAGCAGTTCATCCGGGCTTTGGCCTATGATGCGAATGGTCGTCTGATGGGCTGGGGCATGCAGGATTTCTTTTTGAGTAACTTTGATCGCACCGGCACACCAGGACCGAATGAAGGCCTTTGCGCGGTGCCCTGATTCCAAGCTGATCTTCTGTGGTCATGGCATCTAGGGCCACAGAAGATACCTGTTATTGATCGGCATATCGAGGACATCCACCCCATTCCGCGCCCCCTTCATCGTTTCCAGCTTCACATCGTAGTAATCGACAAAGGTGGACAGTCCATCCTCATTCACAAGGTGCAGGACATTGGGCTGACGGGGGCTGATGCCTTTTACGGTCAGGGTTTCTCCGGCCTTGAAATCATCGTTCTTGCCGCGGGTCAGGCGCACCTCGTCCTCGACTTCCATTTCATGAAGCTTCGGGGGAGGCTGACGCCGAATACTATGCTTCACCCCATCTTTCATGTAGGTGACGGTGTAAGGAGTTCTGGGAAAACGCACGCCCAAAAAAAAGATCCTCGCACTCCGGAAGGGAGCCGAGGACCTATCGGACCGCGTGATGTCCGGGATATCTTACTTTTCAGGCAGGTCGAATGATTCCGCTGGCATTGGGTCCACCAGTCGCCGGCACTCCCAAAGCCTGCAGCATCACATGATGGACATCCCCCTCGCTCAGCTGCCGACCGGGTTCGGGTTCGCCCGTCGCCAGATCACAGCCGAAGGTGTAGCCTGTTTTCTGATCCACACCACCGTAGACCCTGTTGCCTTTGACCAGCGGCGACACCATCACAGCGGCATTATTCAGATCATGACCGCTGCCGCCAGAACGCGAACGATCGCGACCGAATTCCGTCGCGACATACATGAGGCTGCGGGACCACATCTTCCCGTTTTCCGGCACACCCAGATGATCTTCATTCTTCAACAGCGTGATCAGACGGTCCATGACCGAAAGAAGGCGGCGCCACATCGAGTTCTGCGCGCCTTGATGCGAATTGTGCGACCAATCAAAGCCAAGCGGCAGATTGCTCATGATGCGTCCCGATCCCAGTTCTTCAAAACGAACCAGAGTGTCAAGACCAATGGTCACGCTGCAGCTGACGCCGTAACGTAGAAGCAAGAAGGCCATGGCGCCCTGCGCTTCCAGAGGATCGGTCAGGAACTTCGGAAAGACTTCGCGCACCTTGATCAGGAGTGCATTTTGCTCAGCTCGCAGTTTACCGACATCATTGAAGCGGGCCAGATCCAAAAGGCTCAAGGCTTCCAAAAGCTGGGCGGCCTCGATCGCGGGGATATTCTGCCGGAAGGTGAGAAACTCGCGCAGGGGGCTGAGGTTCTGCATGGTCTTCGCATGCGGCTGCAGCTGCTCCAATTCCCCGCGGACGACCCGGGCCGCTTCCAACAGTTCATGATTGGTGCGATCGGCGATCACCTGCTCGCGATGAAGAGCCAGGGGAAAAAGCAGAGCATCGGCAATCTGCTCGGCTTTCGCATATGTGGGCAGCGCGGCATCCGTTCCATCGAGCGCATAACCGCTGAAGGACATGTTGATGTTCGGCAGCAGGCGATCGGCTCCATACTGAGCTGCAGCGGCTTCCATAAGGGTCCGCCCGCGGTTGACACCGTTGCCATTCATCGAACGCTGCGCTGCGATCAGATGATTCACGCTGCTGCCGGTAAAGGGGAGCACAGCCAGATCAGAACCATGGCGTTTGATGAAGTCCAACATTTCATAGTCATTGCCGACCGGCACACCCAGTGAGTAATTGACCTTCTTCACGGCGCGAAAAGCGGAGCCTTCCACACTCTCGATCTGCTCCGGCTTATAGGATCTGATTCCTGCGTTGTCACTGCTGGCGATCACCGGCAGGAAGGAATCCACGATACTCGCTCCGCCCGAGGCCGCGACCACGATCAGAAGCTTCGCGTTGTCAGCAGCCCGCTTCTGCGTGCGAGGACGGGCCAGCAATGAAGGACAGGATAAAGCGGCTGCGCCGGTGGCTGCACCCTGAATGAATTGACGTCGATTCCCTTGCATGTCCCTTCTCCTTTAGAAGAACAGATTGGCCCATTGAGAACCCACTGCCAGACAGAGTGCCTGGCTCCACTGATCCATGGGAACAGCCCCAAAGCGCGTGCGATCCGCCAGCTTCAAAGCGGTGCTGACCTCCGCGCTGCTCGCGGCCCTTTGGAAAAATCTTCGATAGAGATCCTGAACCTGCTGCGTGATCAGCTCATCATTGGTTTCATTCAGAGTCTTGTCCAAAGGATAGAAGCGGAACACCGTAGGTTCGCTCCCATCTTTCTTAATCCTTTGAATGCAGCTGTGGAGGACCGTGCGCTCAAACGCGGTGGCGGTCAGCTGCGATGGTTTTTCCATCGATGTATACTGGGCGCGGGCAAAGGGATCGCGCCCCCCGAGAGCGAAGTTATGAACAAGGTCCGTACAGGAATAGGTCCCGAGTTCGAAGCAGAGCTTGTCCGGGGGCAAGGACAGGGCCTGAGCCAGATCATTGCGCAGGACCGTGGCCCTTTTCCACATGACATCGGCCTGCAGCGGCGCTGCTAAAAAAAACATGACGGCCAGAATTTTATTCCGCATCGCTGACCCTCCCGGCGAAGCTCAAGGTTTCGACTAGGCGCTGAATGAGACGATCGGCCGAATATCCATCATCGTCCAGATTCTGCCAGACCTTCGCAAAATCGGCCCGCTGCTGGCTGGTCCGGGGCGCATGCCCGATGGAGAATTGATAGAACATCATCGTCAGGCTTTGTTTGAAGGCATCCGAAGCGGCCGCTTTCTGGGCCCAGTCGCCAAGGTTGGCCACGGGTTCACCGAAGAGGTAGCCAAGGCCTTCATACTGCGTGCGCTCGGGGACATAGGTTCCCACCTGATGGCCGCGAACCGAAAGTCCGGCATAAGGTGTGAAAGCATAGGAGAGGGGATCCAGAGTGCTGTGGCAGAAGGCGCAGGCCGGCTGCTGCACACCTTTATTATCATAGTCCTTGGGTTCGTGATCAATGGGGAAGAGGCCCTCACTCTTCGCGATATCATATCCGAGATAGGACCGATAGGCCTGGGCCGCTGTGTTGCGCGGGATATCCGCAAACATGGTGTTCAGGGCGATGAACCACTGCGTGGTCAGCATTCCATAACGGCGATCGATCTGCAGGGGCTGACCGTTTCCAATAACGGACTTGCCTGGGATGGGATAGCTGGCGATCGGACCTTCGACCTTCTGGCCCTTATCATTAATATGATACTGGGCAAGGAGCAGGTCCCGCGCATCGTGCCCTTCGCTCAACGCAAAGGCAAAGAGCCTGTAATCATATTTATAGTCGCCGATGACGAAGGGATCCCCTTCGGCACCGATGGCAAGGTTGGGCCTGATCTTGTCATCGGCCAGCCTCTGCAGGGCCTCGTTTTTCCAGTAATCGCTGCGCAGACACTGGGCGAGATAATCCTGCCGCCATTGTCTTTTCAGTATGGGATCGACATTGTCCCGCTGCTTTTGCAGTTCGTCCGGCGCCGGGCTGCTGCCGCAGAAGAGGAGACTGATGCGCCTGAGGGCCAACTCGGGATCAAAAACCAAAAGCGCATCCTGCCCAGGTTTTTGATTGGGATCGCCGGGCGCTGTCCCCGCATCGATTTCAAGGCCGTTGGCAACCCCATCGGCATCGCTGTCGCGACCTTCGACCGTGACCATCACCGGCTTCAGATACTTCTGAAACGCGGCCGGTTTGCGATCGTAATCGGGAAAGCGACTCAGCTCCGTTTTGAGATCAAGACCGTAAGGATTGAGGTTCGGCGCCTGGCTGTGGCAGGTGGTGCAGACCGTGGCCTGGTTCACGCACAGGGGCGAACCGGGATAGCCCTCACAAAAAAGCCGCGTGTTCTGGGGGATGGCCAAAGCAGTCAGAGGCCCCAGCTGCAGAAAGCCGGCGATCGCAAAAACAAGACGCTTCATGGAAAGCTCCTTGTGCTCAGTAGACGAACTAAGATCTGAGAACATGCTAGTTTTTTTTGCCAGATTCGCCAATAGGAATTTATGTCAAAAAAAATTGAATCCGAACTTCGCTTGAATGGGCTTTGGTGTTTTCTTAAACATCTGTATCCCTGGCGGCGGGGCAGAGACTTCGTGAATATATGCTATCCTCTTCCATACAGACATCGAGGACTCCAGCATGCATTACTTGCTTTTGCTTCGCCCATCCAGCGTCCTGCAGAAAACCATCGACGAGGCCATCCGGAAGTTTTCGGGTATCCACGAGGTCAAGGTCGAAGTCGATGTCGCGAAAACCGCCATCGAATTCGCCAAGTGCGTGGATCAGGGTCGGCGTTATGGGGCTGTGGTCATCGAACATGAGCTTGAAGAGGTCGAGGTCAACTACATCCTGAACCTCTACCATGACCTGAAGCGGAAACCTCCCCTTCTTTTATCCAAAACGAACTACGAGAAGCTGGTCAAGCGACTCATGGCGACTCAGATTACGCCCGTGTTCAAGGATTTCAATAAGGACTTCATCTACGATTACCTGAAAGAAACCCTGATCATCGCCGAGAAAAAAATCGACATCCGCATTATCAAGGAGGTGCTGCTGTCGGTGACCGGCATTATCCATGAAAATACGCAGGTGAAACTGGAGGCTCTTGGCCTGAGTGAAATCAAAGCCAAGGATTCCAAGCAGGAAATGAGTTCCATCATCGCCTTCATCGGGGATGGGGTGATGGGAACGCTGAGCATTGCCACGACCAATAATCTGATCGGCCTTTTCTGTCAGAAGATGCTTTATTGCGAACCTTCCGACGTCACGCCCACGATGCGGGCCGATGTTTTGAACGAACTCTCGAACCAGATCCTCGGAGCCTTTCGCAATAAACTGGCCCAGGATGGTTATGAACTTTCCACCAGCATGCAGATCGTGGTGTCGGGGGACAAGGACCATCTCTTCCAGACCAAAACCAATGGCCACTACTATTACCTGAAGTTCAAACATGCGAATGATGACTTCCTCATCACCTTCGCCTATGGCTCCTATAAAAAGCAGAAGGGCGAGCCCAACTTCAGCCGGGCATCGCTCGGCAATCGGACCCTCGACGTTCGGGTCCTGAACCTTGTGATCAAAGCTCTGGGGGATGTCATCAACCTCGGCGGGGAACGCCCGCATAAGGTGGGGCTGGCCGAACAGAAGGGCCAGGACTATCAGGGTGACTCGCTGCATATCCTTCACTGCCGAGGTCATCAGGGCAGCTTCATCGCCGCCATCGATATGCCCCGCAGCACAGTCGGCCTGATTACCCAGGAAACCATGGGTATCGCGACAGCAGACCTGACCCCTGACATGATCAACGATGTCTGCGGTGAGCTGATCAATCAAATTTCCGGCTCCATCAAAAAATATCTGGGGCCCATGGGCTTTGAATACCTGAACGTCTTTCACGGCAGCTTCTGCGCCGAGGATCAGATCAGCTATCTTTTGAAAAACCAGGGCCTATACTGCCGCATGAATTTCATGCTGCGCGATCAGCCCTTCATTCTTTGCTACGGGATGGAGTCCGCTCAGGGTTCCAAGGTCTTTGATATCTGGAGCTATGTGAAAAGCCTGGGGCAGGTTGGAAAGCCGGGCGGCAAAGGCAAGAGCGCGAGCTAAGCTTCAGGAGGCGCGCAGAAGATCAAGCTGCTCCTTGGCCTTCGTATAATCCTGCGGCGCGGATTCCTGCGCGGCCTTGAAATACTGCTCGGCGCGTGCAAGCTCCCCTTCCCGCTTGGCCTGCAGCCCAAGATTCATCCAGACCTTATAAATATCCTTTTGCCCCGGAATCAGCTTGACCATGGATTCCAGGAGCTTCTGCGCATCCGCGTGACGGCCGGCCTTGGCCATCTGCAGCACGCGGAGCTGGGCATAGCGAGTGATGGTCTTGACCTGCGTCGCAGCCTTCAGCCGTTCGCGAGCGTCCTTGACCTTGCCTAAAAGAACCTCTGTCACAATCAGGCCTGAGCGGGCTTCGTCCTGGAACTCATCCAGCTGCAGGCTGGCTTCAAACTTCTGCAGCGCCTCTTCATACTGCCCGCCGTCCAGCGACATATTCCCCATCAGGGTCAGAAACCGGGGATGCTTGGGCGCCAGGGCCACGCTCTTGTTCAGGACCTCATAGGATTTTTCAACCATCCCGGCTTCCTGATAGACCAGGGCCAGGGTTATGCGGGCTTCGAGGGAATTCCGATTCTCATGAACAGCGGCCAGAGCCTCTTCCGAAGCCAATTTGAATTGCCTCAGAGCCATGTGGGCCTTGGCCTTTAAAAGATGCCCACGGAACACGTCCTTGCCCTCTTCCGCATACTGCGCGATGACGGGAAGGGCGGCGGCATGATTATTCTGTTTGAAGAGCATCGAGATCTGGTCACGCAGCGCCAGGGCCTTCTGCCGTTTACGCGAAAAGAAGATGACCTTCTTGAGACTCGGCACAAGGTCGGCGCTTTGAATGGGAAAGCTGCAGGGCAGCACGTATTCCAGATCGTAGCATATTGTTTTCAGGTAGGCGTCCAGATCATGCAGCATCACCAGCATCGGCATCGAGCCGTGGACCGAACCTTCACGCACCATACGGGCCAGATTCAGGATCTTGCGGTTCCCGCTGTCGTCCTGCAGCACCAACCCCTGGGCGGCCTCAATGGACGTCAGCTCATCCAGGCTTGCCAGACGGCGCACGCTGCAGTCCAGCTCCTCAAAGACGAGGAACTCCTGAATCGCCTCCGCGATTTCATCCTGACTGCAATGAACCAGCAATTCACCCATATGATTTTTTCCCTATGGTCGCCTTTTGCTATCGGAGATTTCCCATATAACTTCAAAAAATTGTCCCTCAAAGGCTCGTCGGGCATTTGGGTTTTTTTCAAATCCTTCCGAAAAAATCTTTCGTCCAGGCCGCTTTTGAGGCTGCGGGAAAATTCGCTTCTACGAAATACTTAACAAGAAAAAAATAATGCCGATCGCCTTTCCGAAGCGTCCCGTTTCGTTAAGGGAGTCGGCAATGAGCACGCACAATCGTTTCCTCGCATTCATCCTATGGCTGGGCAGCCTGCTCACATGCCTTTGGGCCGCCAATCTCGCAATGTTCCATGTGGGTCCTTACAACCGCGGTGATGAGCTGCAGAAGATCCAGGATAGCTGGGAGGAATTCGCCCTCACCTTTCCCAGGGACAGCAATGAAGCCCGCGTGATTGCCGCCAACGTGCAGAACCTGAAAGTCACTCGTGAAGGCGGCCTTCTATTGGATCGCAATGCAGTGGCAACGCTGGGGCTGCTCGCCCTCGTCGTCTTGGGAATGGCTTCGCTCAGCCTGCTCGTGCGTCCGGCGCAAACCCGCAGCGCAAGGCGCCGCAGCACGGACAAGGCTCCTGACGCGGATAGCGAATCCATGAGCTACTATTTGCAGAACCTGGAGCAGACCGTCGAGGACCTGAAGCTGGTCTGTCATGATCTGAATGAAATCGACAACGAAAAAGAAAAGCATGGCAGCCGCCGCAACGCCCTGATTGATAGTCAGTTCGATCAGCTGGTCCGCGTGGAAGCCCAGCTGCAGCGCGTTCGTAATGATGTGCTGACCACGATCAGTTCATCCAAAGACATCACCGATAAACTGCAGCGCCTCTCCACCCAGTGCGAAGACTCGTCCCATTTCGCAGCGGCCACCCGCCTCGAATGGAATGCGATGGGCAGCAAGCTGCGGCAGATCAAGGAAAGCCATGACAAGATCAAAAGCACGGCGGACAAGATCTCGAAGCAGCACACCGTGACCAATGAGCTTTTGATCAAGACCATGGATTTTGGTTCGACACATGGCAAGCATACGGAAACTTCGCGCGAGCAGGTGTCTCGCCTGACCGAAATCTCGAAGCAGACGCTCAGCACCATGGACATCCTCGCCTCCTCGATGGCTGAATCCAATCAGGACGTGACGCATGCCAGTAAACTCGTCCGCGGGCTCTCTGAACGCGCGGAGGAGATCGTGAATATCATCGACGTCATCGACGATATCGCCGAGCAGACCAACCAGCTCGCTCTGAACGCCTCGATCGAAGCCGCCCGTGCCGGTGAGCAGGGCCAGGGTTTTGCGGTGGTTGCCGGCGAAGTCAGAAGTCTGGCGGCCCGTTCATCGACCGCGACCAAGTCCATCACCGATCTTCTGGGAACGATTCAGCAGGAAGCCGACCATGCCTCGCATTGTCTGGAAAAAAGCGCCAAATCCGTGGAAGTCGCCCACTCCCGCATGCTGGAAGTGGACCGCGCCTATCGCGAGGCCGTGACTTTGTCGCGTCAGGCTCTGAGCGAGCTGAATCAGCTCGTCCTGGATGTCGTCAACCACATGCATGACCTGAAGCAGATTGAAAAGCAGTCCGCTGAGCTTCGCAAATTCTGTGCCGGCCTGAATAACCTTTTGGAAGAGAACGGCCGCCTGACGTCTGTCACCTATACCGAAAGCAGTCAGTTGACCATTCATTCCGATCGTCTCTCGCGGCTTTTGAATCGGCAGTTCTTCGAGATGTCGCACTGCGATCGCCTGGTGGAAGGGCTCTTCTATTCCCTGGAAAGCATCAAAGGCCGTATCGAGGAAGGCATTGCCAATTCAGAGAGCCTTTTGAATGGATTCAATCAGGTCTATCAGCAAAGCCTGCAGCAGGAGGTCGGCAACGGCCGACGCAGCGCCCGCCTCGGTCGCATGATCGAGCTGGTGAAATCCTGCGGCAAAAGCCTGGATATCATCCGCAATCCTTCCGAGCAGGCCCGTACGGAATTGGCGGAACTCTATAAGGATGCCGAGGCGGAACGAACGCTGCAGCCCAGCCCGGTGTTGAGCAAGCAGGCGAGTCCCAAAGACGAACGCAGCAGTGCCGCCATGGAAATGCTGCCCGCTGATGATGTTCTGATCGGGGAACCGGATCAACCGGATCCGACGCAAAAGGTGAGTTGAGCATGACCTTTATTCTGAACGACAAGGCAACCGGTCTTAAAATAACCAATGCCTTGGAACATGCCCGCAAAGAGAACCAGAGCAGTCTGGAAAAACTCAGCTCGGGCCAAATCTTCACCACGCAGGAGCCGAAACCGGCTGATCGTGCGCTGGCGGATCGTTTGGAGCATAAGCTGCGCGGGCTCGCTACCTCCAAACGCAATATCAATGATGCGGTTTCCATGCTGCAGACGGCGGAAGGCGGCTTCTCGGAAGTCACCAATATGCTGCTCCGCATGAAGGAAATCAACACCGCGGCCGCAACGACGACCTTGAGCGACACCGAGCGCAAATACCTCTTCATCGAGTACGAGGCCCTGCATAAAGAGATCGATCGCATCGCCGCCACCACTGAATTCAACAGCATTCCCCTGCTCAACGGCCAGAATGAGAAAGTTCCCGAGCGCTTGATCTTTCGGGTTGATGATGCCGCGCGTGATGATGATGCACCGGGGGACAGCGGCGATTGGAATGAGCTGCGCTTTGAAGGCCTGAAGGATGTGGTGGTGACGACTTTGGGGCTAGGCCTTAAATCCGTCAGTGAATTCCTGGGTGGTGAAGAAGGCGTGGATTTGGACACCGCGCGGGAGTTGATGGAACCGGGAGACTCCCGTTTTTCCAGTGTCTATGATGAGGCCCTTGATAGAATCAGTGGATTCCGCGCGACCTATGGTGCGCTGCAGACGCGTCTCAGCAAGGCCATGGATTATAACGATGTCGTCACGGAAAACGTTGCCGCCGCGAAGTCCCGCATCGCCGACGTTGATTACGCCAGCGAAGTGGCGAAGATGACTCAAAACAATATCCTTCTGCAGACGGGCACAGCCCTGCTTACGCAAAACAACATCGCTGCCGGCACGGCCCTGCACCTCATTCAATCCCTCCTTTCCTAGGACTTCCAATCAGCTATAATAGGGTCGGAGGAAAGAATCATGAATAGATTCTGGCGCGGATCCCGTTCCGAAAGCAATCGCAGCTACAATGTCAATTCCCTGATTGACACCGAAAGCCTTCTGACCGAACCGGCTGCGGATATTCAGATTATCTGCGATATTGATAAGACCTACATTGAAACACGCTTCGAGAGCGCCGTGGGCATGATCAAGATCGCCTTCGAGGACGCGGATGCCAAGATCGCTGTGAATGGGGCTCCGCTTGCCCTGCTGGCCGGACGATGGGGCGCGGCTTTTGAAGGCGACGACATTCCTGGGCCCAGGCCGCTGCATTTTCTTTCAGCCTCGCCGCCTCAGCTGCGTCGGGTGATTCGAGACAAGCTGGCCAAGGACGGAATGGACTGGACCAGTGATACGTTCAAGAATCAGGCTTACAATATCAAGATGGGCCGCCTGAAACTTCTCAAGCAGCATGTTGCCTATAAGACGGCCACCATTCTGAATCATATGGCCAAGGCTCCGGCCAAATCCAAATTCATTCTGATCGGTGATAATGCGGAGCTGGATGCCTTCATCTACTGCGGCGTCCAGATGCTGTTGACCGGCGAGCTTTCACCGGCCGCCTACCGGGAATATCTGAGTCTCGGCAAGGTGGAGAACGAGGTGCTGAATACCCTGGAACCTTTGATCGCGCGCAACTTCGAAGGCGTGCAGGTGATGGGGATTCTGATTCGCAAAGCGCCCGGCTATGTCTTCAATGAAGTGCCGCCGCTCACCGACATGGTTCTGACTTTTGATTCCTATTTTGAAGTTATCCTCCACTTTTTAGCCTGGAAGCTTTGTCCCGCGTCCTCGCTGCCGCGCATCACGCGACTCCTGCACAATGATTATGGGTTGGCGCGCGAGGAACTTTTGGCCTGTCTGATGCAAGCGGAAAGTGAATTCCAGGCCCTGGGTCGGAACATCGAGGATCTGAAGCAGGCCGAGGACTTTCTACGTCGCGGACCGCCCCTCGGGACCTTGCCGAATCGCGCATCGCTGCGCCCCGGTGCTCATCGTGATCGTGTGGATCTTGAAGAAAAAGCAATCCTGGGCCTTGCCAAGGATTGGGTCAAGGCCATCGAGGATAGGGAGTGAAGACGCTGCGGTGATCATATCACCGCACAGCGATTCAATTATTTCACATCCAAAAGTTCGACTTCAAAAATAAGGGTCGCATTGGGTGGGATGACACCGCCTGCACCGGCTTCGCCGTAGCCCAATTGCGGAGGAATGGTCAGCTTGCGTTTGCCGCCGACTTTCATGCCCTTCACGCCTTCATCCCAGCCCTTGATCACCTGTCCGGCGCCAAGCGAGAAGGTGAAAGGATCATTGCGGTCGAGGGAACTGTCAAACTTGGTTCCATCGGTCAGGGTTCCGGTATAGTGAACAACCACCTGCTTACCGGCTTCGGCGACTGCGCCTTCACCCACTTTGATGTCCTCGATTTTCAATTCGGTTGCCGCAGCAGCTGGCTCAGCCGAAGGCGCTGGCGTCGCGGTTGTGGTCGTCGCGGCGTCCTTTTTCTCACCGCTGCATTTGCAGCCACCCATCCCGAGCAACACGACGAAGACCGAAGAAACAACATAAGATGTGCGCATAATTTGTCCTCTGCTTAACCAAAACGTTCAAGATCGTCCATTATGTCCAAAGGACCTGTGAATGCAAGCAGCAATCCAGGAGAGTTTCAGACCCTACCAGATCAACGTATCAAGAGGTTCCTGCGTGTTATCCTGTTCCAGATAATCCAAATTGTAGTGAATGCCCCGCGACTCCTTGCGCTTCATCGCACAGCGGATCGTCAGGAACGCGATATCCGCGAGGTTGCGCACTTCGAGCAAAGACGTATCGATCTGATGTTCCCAGTAATACGACTGCAGTTCATTCCGAATGGCGTTGATCTTATCAAAGGCACGCTGCAGACGTTTTTCCGTTCGCACGATGCCGACATAATTCCACATGATGCGGCGAATCTCGTCCCAGGTATGGGTGAGCACAACCAATTCATCCGTGGGAATGGTGCCCGCGGAATTCCAATCCGGCACGCGGGTTTCGGGAATCGGCGGCAGGCCAAAGCTTTGGACGTGATGCGAGACGCGATCGGCGAAGACCAAAGCCTCCAAAAGACTGTTGGACGCAAGGCGATTGGCCCCATGCAGACCAGTACAGGCCACTTCACCTACCGCAAAAAGATTGCTGACCGTGGTGCGGCCCCAGGAATCCGTGGCGAGGCCACCGCAACTGAAATGCGCGGCGGGCACGACCGGGATCATCTCCTTGGTCATATCAATGCCCTGTTCCAGACAGACTTTGTGAATGTTCGGGAAGTGGGCCTGGATCTTTTCCGCCCCGATGGAACGCGCGTCGAGGTAAACAAACGGCAAACCGCTCTTTTTGATTTCGCGGTCGACGGCCCGGGCCACGATATCACGCGGGGCGAGGGATTCGAGCGGCGAGTATTTATGCATGAAGGGCTGGCCTTGAGCATCCTTGAGCACGGCCCCTTCCCCGCGAACAGCTTCCGAGATCAGGAAATTTTTGGCCTTCGGGCTGTAAAGACAGGTGGGATGGAACTGCATGAATTCCAGATTCGCCACCTTGCAGCCTGCGCGCCAGCCCATGGCGAGACCGTCACCCGTCGCAACATCCGGGTTCGATGTATAGAGATAAACCTTGCCGTGACCACCCGTACAAAGAAAGGTGGCCTGGGCCCGGAACTGGATGATCCGATTCTGTTTGCCATCGAAGACATAGGCTCCGAGGCAGCTATTGCTGCCAAATTGTGGCCGGTACTTGTCGGTAGTCAAAAGATCAACCGCAAACATGCCGTCATAAACCTGAATATTCGGGTTTCGCGTCACGACCTCGATCAAAGCCCGCAGGACCTCCTGCCCGGTCAGGTCATGGGCGTGAATAATCCGACGCGCGGAATGTCCGCCCTCGCGGGTCAGGTGATACGGCAGTTCCAGTGAGCCGTCCTTATCGCGGGTGAAATCCACGCCGAGAGCGATGAGTTCGTTGATCAGGGCCGGACCTTTTTCCACCACCAGCCGCACGATATCGCGGTGACATAGACCGGCGCCCGCTTCCAGAGTATCCTCGATATGTTGCTCGAATGAATCTTCCGGTCCCAGGACCGAGGCGATGCCCCCCTGGGCGTAACGGGTATTGTTCTCCAGCAGGCTGCCCTTGGCAATAACGATGACCTTGCTGAATTGACCTAGTTTATGGGCCAGCATGAGACCTGCGATGCCCGAACCGATGATGAGATGTTCCGTTTCAATTGTGAGCGCCATGGCAGCACCTTTCGTGGAAATCCCGCAAATTCCGTGGTCTTCACGCGGCAACTTCAGCTATATTGGGATCCGTATGCCTCAAAGGCAGCAGAAGCTTTGCGCGACCAAGGCCGGACCCCCGGTTTGCGGTTGCTTATCAATATCATGAGCAGTGCGAAGGCGAAAGATGGATAACGACAAGCAAGATCTAAAGATGTGGATGCGTAACCTGCCGAACAAGCTCACGCTGTTCCGCATTGCAGTCATCCCTGTAATCGCCTTTCTCTACATATGGGACATTCGCCCTCTCAACTATTTGGCCGCCGCGCTGTTTGCCGTTGGCGCGATCACGGATTTCCTGGATGGCTATATCGCGCGCATGACGAACAACGTCACGCGCATCGGTGAAGTGCTGGATCCCATCTCGGACAAGCTTCTCGTGATGGCGGCTCTGGTGATCTTAACGGAAGCGCAAATTATCGGCGGATGGATAACGATTCTCGTCCTCTGTCGCGAAATCGGGATCAGCGGTCTGCGCCTTGCGGCCAGCGAACAGGGATTCAGCATCAAAGTATCGAGCTACGGAAAAATCAAAACGGCCTTTCAGGACGTGGCGGTCGTGCTGCTTCTTTTGCGCCTGGATGAATACCACGTCCCTGGAATGGTGCTGCTCTGGGTATCTATTGCCTTTTCTTACTTTTCGGCGTGGGCTTACTGGAACAAATTCTGGGAACACAGCAAACATAATTTCCAATAATATTAAATACTTAATCCCAAGCCCTCCTGAACTTTCAGGGAAATCGGGATTGGAACTTAACTTCCTTTTAAGACCGCCGATATCAGAACAGTTAAGAGGAGTGTCTCAACAAGTCTTGGCGGTATATGTCGGACGAGAAACCAAAAAAGAAGCGCTTTGAGGGGCTGATTCAATTCAAGGAAGCCCTTCGTCAGACCATCGTGTGCCTGCAGGCTTCCATGGAAGACCGCTTCGCGAGTTCCCTGCAATCGGAACTGGTTCGTCGACTGGATGAAAACACCGAACAGATGCATCATCTCCTTTTCGCGACAGCGGGCGCCGTCGGTAAAATAGACGACTCGAAGCAGATGACCGACCAGCATCTTCTGGCCCGCATCTATCAGCAGCAGACCGAAGATCTTAAAACAGAACTGAACTGCACGCAGCCAGATCCAGCCCATATCACTGTATGGCTCGATCCAGCCGATCCCTTGATCACGAGTTACCTATTCCGCTTGATTTCCCTTGCCTGTAGCGCCTCGGAATCGTTTGATTTGAAGGATTGTCTGGCCTGGGGCAGCGTGCTGCGCTCGCAGGCGATTTCCGATCAGGCCGCAGCCGAGGCCTTTGTCAAGAACTGCAGTCAGCAGTACGGATTCAGCTGGGACCGCTCCGAGATCATGCTTGGTTTTGTGCAGGCGCTCGGCAGCCTCCTGCAGACCTGCGACAGCATCCATCTTGTTGCCGACGGTTCCTACGTCGGTCTTCTGATTGAAGGCAAGACCAAAGCCAGCCTGCCGGAACACCTGCAAGAGGCGATGGCGAAACTTGCCAGTAGTGACGCACATACCCTGGCCATCAACTGCCCGGCGGATCCTCAGGCCAGCACGCAGTTTGCGATGCTGATGCCGATTCGACTTCAGAGCAAAGCCGTCTGCCCCTCGCCTCTGAAAGGCTTCGTCGTGCTCCAGAGTGTGCGCAGAAAGCCGAACACCCAGAAAAACAAGCTCGCCGGCTAAGCCTGGCGCCGCCTCGCAAGCTTGCTCGTGACAGAGTTCAGAATCCCGATTATAATTCAACCATATCCAAACATTGCTAAATGAATGGGGCAGTCATGGCATTACCTCAGATCGATGCGGCCACCTGCGCAGTCATTGTCACCTTGAGCCTGTGGATGTGGACACGACTGAAGCTCCCTGACGGCTGCCATCATCAGGAAGCCATCCTCCGTCGTCAAAACATTTACGCGTATTGGGCGTTCGGCATGCTCGTCGGTCTTGAGATCCTGGCCGAGGCGCTACCGTCACGCCTTTGGCGTTTGGCTGTGGGACCAGCCGCCGGCTTCATTTTCTATTTCTTCGCGGTGGCCTCATACAAGACCGAAACCGGATTCTGGTCGAAGCGCCGCAATCAGATACTCGGCCTTTCGATCAGTATGGTGCTCAGTCTCACGACCAGTTTCGTGCTGGCCGAAACCGCTTTTGTCCCGGTTTTTGCGGCTCTCGCCATCAGCCACCTCTGTCACAAGAAGTATGTGCAGACGGTCTTCGCCAGTATCAAGGATATCGAAACGCTCCAGGCCAAACTCCTGAAACAGGAGGCCGCCTACGCTAATTTGCGCCACTTTGACTCTCTTTCGGTTCGGCAAACCTCACAGCAGGCCTGATCACCGTTGAACATTCCCCTTCCCTGGTCCATATTAGGCTCTTCCATAAAGTCACAGGAGTACTTTCGTGAAGAGCCTCGACGTCGTTTCCATTTGCAACGCCCTTGTCGATATCCTCGTTCAAGCGGATGATCGCGATATAGAAAATCTCTCGCTCAACAAAGGCATCATGCATCTTGTCGATGACGCGAAGCAGATGAAAGTCATCGAGCATTTCGCTGACAAGCATCAGACCGTGGAACTCGGCGGCTCGTCGATGAACGCCATCCGCACGCTGGCTTCGCTGGGTGCGAAGACTTCGTTCGCCGGCTCCGTCGGTCGCGATGCTTATGGTGAATTGATTGATAAGCGCCTCGGCGAGATCGGCATCAAAGGCAAGCTCCAGCATGTGGAAGCGCATACCGGGATCTGCTTCATCCTCGTAACGCCTGATGGCGAGCGCACGATGAACACCAACCTCGGCGCCAGCTGCCTTTTTGATGAAACCATCGTGCCCGAGCAGGATATCGCCAAAGCGAAAATTTTCCACTTCGCCGGCTATCAGTGGGCGAATCCAAGCCAGATCAAAGCCATCCGCCGCGCCCTTGACATCGCCCAGGCGAATGACACTTTGATTTCCTTCGACCTCGCCGATCCTTTCGTGGTGCGCGCGAACCGTGAAGCCTTCATCGAGGTTATCAGGGACTATGCGGACATCGTCTTCAGCAACCGTGAAGAGACGAAGCTCCTTTTTGATTCCACGCCGGAGACAGCAGCCAATTTCATCACTGAGTCAGGCGCGATCGCCGCGATCAAGCTCGGTGCGGAAGGCGCGCTCGTCGGTCATGGCGATCGCCGCATTTCCGTGAAGCCGGTGCCGACTCAGGTGGTCGATACCACCGCCGCGGGAGACATGTTCGCCGCTGGTTTCCTTTATGGTATGGTGCAGGGCAAGCCCCTTGACGTTTGCGGCCGCATGGCAGCGGAAATGGCCAGCGACGTGATCAGCCGCCTGGGAGCCACGGTTTCGAGCCAGGCTTTGAGCAGCGTGAAAAAGCTCTGATTCCCCTTACCAGGGTGTGGGTTTGGTCTTCGGCGGGATGAAGCGCACGAGTTTCGGATCGTCCGGATAAAAATCCGCACCGCGCACCAGCTTCCAGTAGAAGGACTCGGCTTCCTTCTTCCTGCTAAAAATCACATAAGATTCGCGAAATTCTTTCAGTTCGGGAACGGTGTAATTGACCGTGACCCGATACTGCCCGTTTTGTAAAAACTCAAATGCCACTTTATTTGCTGTATAAGCGTCGGCACTTGCAGTCCAGAATCCCAGGATAAAGCCCCAAGGAAGAATCCGCATCACAGCCCTCCCGACTCACATGAAACTTTTATCGGTCCACGCGCAGCGCTTCTAAAATCCGGAGGTAGGCAGAAACTCTCAGGATTCTTTCATGACAAGTCGGGCATCCTGGGGTAAAAGTGATATCCAGGCTTGCCCCTTAATCAAGCTCGTGATCATCAGAAAAGACCTTTTATGAGGAATCAGGAATTTTATGGCGGAAAATGTAAAGGCTCAGACCAAGCCCGGCTTTTGGAGCCCCGAGAATTTACGGCAATTGCTCATCTTAGTCCTGGCCATTTTTGCTTTCCGTTGGTCTGTCGCTTCGCCCTACCATGTCCCAACGGCATCCATGGAACCCACAATCAAGGTAGGCGACCGCCTCCTGGCCTTCAAACTCTCCTATGACCTGAAAGTCCCCTTCACCGACATCTCGCTCGTCTCCTGGGGCACGCCGCAGCGGGGGGATATCATCGTCTTCAAGTATCCGCAGAACACGGATATCGACTATGTGAAGCGCGTCGTGGGTCTGCCCGGCGATCACATCAAAGTGGAAAACAATATCCTCTACATCAACGGCAAGGCCCAGGAACGCGTGGATGCCAACAACGATCGCAAGATCCTGGAAGACATCACCAACAATCCTGACCAGAAAGACCTTTTCAAGGAAAACCTGAGCGGCCTGGAACACTGGGTCATGCAGGATAAGAGCAGCAGCCCCTACTATGATATAGGCCGCAAATTCCCTGCGGATGGCGAAGACAAAGTCGTCCCCGAAAATGCCCTTTTTGTAATGGGTGACAACCGTGATAACTCCACGGATTCACGCAGCTGGGGTTTCGTGCCCTACACCTACGTGCGCGGCAAGGCCCTGTTTGTCCTGTGGAGTTGGTACAGCGAGGATGCGGGATCCTATTGGCCCACGATTCGGTTCAATCGTTTCGGCCACTGGCTTCACTAAATCATTGATTTGACGGCGCTTTCCGCCAGCCACCAGGAAGGCCTCAACCTTGCGCGTATTTTGCCGAAAATGTGCAGGGAAGGCAGAGATTGGCAGCAATCGGAGGGCAAATCATGCAGCACCATAATGAAGCGAATTTTGACATCATGTTTGCCAAAGAGTACTGGACAGGTGATTCTCGCGACGGACGCCTGGTGAATGGTGATGGTTATCACTACTACCAGCTGACGAAGGACGGGAAAATTTTGGAAGCTTTTGAATACTACGAACGCGAGGACGGTACGAGCGTGGTTTCGCCCCTGCCTGAAATGCGGAATGTGCACTGGATTGAAGACCTGGGCTTCGATGATCTTGAAGTTCTGGACATGATTCCCGAGTCGGAATTTCAGCAGGTCAAGGAATCGACTTTCAAGCACAGCTGAACTCCTGTCATTCAAAAAAATCATTCGCTCAAAAGATCAAGGGCCTGCTTAAAAGCAGGCCCTTCGGCTTTTTGCAGCTCCTCAGAGCCGTTCAAAGTTCAGTCGTCGCCATCTTCTTCAGCGGCGCCGCCAGCTTCCATTTCACGACGCTCCAGCACATGACGATACCAGGACAGTGTCTGGTCAATCAGCCATTGATTGGCGGCATAGCTTTGTGGTGGAACGATTTCATCGCAGTAATCGCGCAGGTCGACCAGCGTCCCCTGGGGATTCACTCGAATCCAATCCTTCACCGACCTCTTGAAATGATTCACGTCAAACATAAAGTCTTGACCTTTCTCCATCCCAGCTGGATGCTGTTACCCTTAGGCTCGCTTCGGCACATAGGCAGTTTTCTTGAGGCAAGATTTTCCCTCTCACACGGGAGCCCATCATGGCGGAATTGATAAATCCCAGACTTCTTTTCGATCTCGATAAAATTTATCGAGGTTCTCAATTCGCTGTCAGCGACGTTTTTCAGCTGCTTGGAAAACCGCTCACCGCAATGGTTGAAGCGATGCTGCGTGATCACGAGGTAAGCGATCGTCCTGTTGTCAAAGGTCGCGTGTCGCCCCAGGCTGTGCTGGAAGGCGCCGTCTATGTCGCCGAGGGCGCGGAAGTGGGACCATTTGCCTATATTCAAGGGCCCACGTTTATCGCGCCCGGCGCGGAAGTCCGGCACGGAGCCTTCATTCGCGGCAGTGCCTATATCGGCCCCAAGGCCGTGGTGGGGCACACCACCGAGGTCAAAGGTTCCATCTTCTTCGACCACGCCAAGGCTGGGCATTTCGCCTATGTCGGGGACTCCATACTGGGCTATGACATCAACCTGGGCGCCGGGACAAAGCTCGCCAATTTAAAACTGAAAGGCGACGAGGTCAAGGTCCAGCACCCCGAGGGTCCCGCCCGGGTGAAATCCGGTCTGCGTAAACTCGGATCCCTGATCGGCGACCGCGCCCAAACGGGCTGCAATGCCGTCCTTTCGCCGGGAACCATCCTGCTTCCGGACACGGCCGTCCTTCCCTGTGTACATTATCACGGCACACTGCTGAAAGGGATTGCGAAATAGGGGAAAAAAAAGCGGGCCCGGATCGCAGGCCCGCAAGGCGAGAGGATCAAAACACCAGCTTCTTCAGTTCATCCAGCCGGGCTTTTTCATCAGGGGGCAGATTGATGCCGGCACTTCCGGTGTAGCCCAGGGTCACCGATTCTTCATAGAGTTCATAGGCGCGCTTGGCGAAGGGCGACTTGGGCGCAAGGCGGATCGACTCTTCCAGGTACATGCCCGATTCACCCGACATCAAAGATTCGCCGATGCTCAGTTCGCAGATGCCCAGCTGATAATAGGTCTCGGCCTTGTCATTGGCGCTGATATTCACCTTCTTCAGGTGATCCTTCAGATATTTCGAAGCGAAGATGTAATTCACAAGGCCGGTGCGATCGCGGTTCACGTCCTTGATCAGGGTGCGGGCGAACTCAAGATCATTCATTTTCTTGGGACGGTTTTTCACCTGCTTCAGGCTCTTCTGCCAGGACTCCAGATCATGCTTCACAGGGCCGGGCAGAGGCCGCTTCAAAAGTTCATTGAAGGTCTTGAGCGGACGATCCGCATTCCCCTGCACCCGGACCGACAGCACCAGGTAATCCACCAAGGGATCGAAGTGGAGGAGTTCTTCCAGACTCAGCTCGCGGCTTTTCAGGATGCGCTCGTATTCATCCAGGGCGCGATCGAATTGCCGGCTGAGCGCCAGGAACTTGGCCTTGCCGAAGGTTCCCATGGCTTCCATATCCAGGTTCTTCGAAAGATCCATCGTGAAGGCGGAATCACCGCTGCTGCTGCGGCTGGTGTGGCAGCTGAGGCAGGTGTCGTAGAGTTCCTCGACAAAGAAATGCGCCTGATCATGGAAGCCGTCTTTGTATTTCAACGCGGCCTGGCGCGCATTGCGTTCCAGCTGCAGGCTCAGGTAGGCGTGACCCTTTTCATCCTTGGCCGCCAGCGTATTGATCTCTTTCGCATGCTGCGCGATCAGATTCAGGTTTTCCTGGATGGCCTTGGTGTTGTCCTTGCTCGTAAAACTTTTGGTGTTCAGAGTCAGCGGAAAAATGGTCAGGAGCGAAGAATAAACCGCGCGCATGTGCGGCTTGAAATCCTCGTAATCTTTTTCACCGGACTTGATGCGGAAACCACTAAGCAAAAGAGCACAGACACTAAGGAGGACCAGACCTGACCGCATAATTGACTCCATGAAACTTATCCTTCGAGCATACCGAAACGTCAGGTCAGCTGCAAGGAACGCTTTCGGGCTTTCACCCTAGCGCGAAATCACGCAGCTTTTGCCAGTCGACTTGAAGAGCGCCAGCGATTGCGCTAGCATTCTTCCCCAGTCGCGGGAACGCGTCGCAGTTTTGGGGGATTCATTGCAAACTTTACGCCGTCTCTTTTTTCAGACTTTGGTGCTGCTCGGTCTTTACCAATCCATCCGTTTTCTGTTCTGGATCGTCAATCACAGTCAGTTTCAAAATACCGAATGGAACACGCTGGCGCTTGCCTTTGCCCAGGGGGCCCGCTTCGATTTGGCCGCGATTGTCCTCACCAACGCCATTCTCTTTTTGCTGTATCTCGTACCGCTGCCCGAAAAATGGCGGCGCTGGCAGGAAAAAACCGTGGCCTGGGGCTTCGGCCTGATCAACGGCTGGTTTTTGGCCGTGAACATCGTCGATGTCGAATACTATCGTTTTGCCGGAAAACGCTTCACGCGCGATTCCTTCGCCATCGGCCAGGATCTGGCGGCGCAGACCGGGCAGATCGCCGTTTATTACTGGTATTATACGCTTCTGATCCTGGCCATCACAGGCGGGCTCGTCTGGTTCTCCTTGAAAAATTTACGCCGCAGCGGCCGTGATTCCAAACTGTCTTTGATACTCGGCACGATCGCGCTTTTGGCCCTTAGCGCTCTTGGAGGCCGCGGGGGATGGCAGCATAAGCCCCTGATACCCGCCCAGGCCTATGCGGGCGAAACGGGGCAGCTCGGGATTCTTATTCTCAACAGCTCCTTCACCCTTCTTAAATCCTCGGATGAAGCGTTTATCAAGCCCATGAACTTCATGCCGGATCCCGAGGCGCGGGCGCTGGTGAGCAGCCGGAATCAAGGGCCGGTCACCGCCCTTCCCCATCCGCCTAAAAATGTGGTGCTCGTCATCCTCGAAAGCTTCGGCAAGGAATATGTATTTCCCCCTGAAGGTCATAAGAGCTATGCCCCTTTCCTGCAGAGTCTGGCAGAAAAAGGCACGTCCTTTCCCAATGCCTATGCCAACGGCCGTCGCTCCATTGATGCCTTACCGGCAATTCTTGCGGGCGTTCCCGCCTGGATGGAATCGGCCTTTATCACCTCCCCCTATCAAACCAACCGCGTCCAGGGTTATCCTGCCATCCTTCGACAGCACGGCTTTCGCACCCGTTTTTTCCATGGCGGGGAAAACGGCACCATGTTCTTCGACGTGATGGCCGATCGCTTTGGCTTTCAGGACTACATCGGCGAAAAGGAATACCCTGATCACAAGGATCACGACGGCAAGTGGGGCATCTTTGATGAACCCTTCCTGCAGTATGCCGCCAAACGCCTGAGTGATGACGATCAACCGTTTTTTGCCGGAATTTTTACTCTGAGTTCCCACCATCCCTATACGATACCGCCTCAGCACAGGGAGCGTTTTCCCAAGGGCAAACTCGAAATTCATGAGAGCATCGGTTACGCCGACTTTGCTTTACAAAAATTTTACGAGGCTGCGCAGAAGGAACCCTGGTTCCCGGATACGCTGTTTATTTTCACGGCAGATCACACGCAGAAAAGCGAGTTTCCCGAGTATGAAACCACCAATGGACGCTATCGCGTGCCGCTGATTTTCATCATGAACGATCGGCCTTTGCCCTTCGCCAACATCGAACGCCCGGTGCAGCACATGGATATCATGCCGACTGTATTGGATGCTCTGAACGTGCAGGCGCCCGCCTTCAGCCGCTTTGGCAGCAGCCTCCTGCAGACCGTGACGCGCCCGGGTGTGGTGCTGCGGGATGCGCCGCGTTTCGTTTTGGTGGGCGAGAATCAGTTCCTCAGCTGGAATCCTGAAACCGATGAAAAAGCCAGCTACGACTGGCCGTCCGATGTTCTTTTAAAAACCAAACAGTCGTTCACTCAAGAAATGGGTCAGGATTTGCTTTATCTGCAGGCCGAGTTGCAGTGTTTTAACAATGGGATGGTGCAAAACTCGCTGGTCTGGTAAAACCGAATCAACATCCACACAAGGGCAGAACCATGTTGAAATTCTTTGAAGGCAATACCCTCATCCAGAATGTTTCCAACTGGAGCTCCGCGGCGCTGGAACAGGCCCGGGCCCTCGATATCGATTGGACGGATTGGAGCAAAATCAGGAGCAGCCTGCAGGATTCGACCTTCGAAGCCAAGGTCAAGGCCGGTGAATCCATGTATCACGCCTGCATCAAAGCCGCACGCCGGGTCATCGGCGCCGAGGTCCGCGAAGTCGAACTCGAAGACGGCGTCGTGCACTACTGGAAGACGAATAAACCCAATCGCGAGACTGTGCTTTTCTTTCACGGTTTCGCCGACAGCAAGGATGGTGTGTACTCCCTCGCCATCCATCTCTTTAATGAATTTAATGTCATGGCGATTGACCTGCCGGGATTCGGCCAGAGCTTCTCGGACCCTCAATTCGCCTATGATACGCACGCCTATGGTCGCTGGCTGGATGAATTCGTCACCAAAAGCGGCATGGGTCCTGTGCATGTGGTCGGCAATTCCCTGGGCGGCGCCATGGCTTTGAAGCTGGCTCTGGTACGTCCCGACGTTGTGAAGTCGGTGACGCTCCTGAATGCCGCCGGCCTTATAGATCCCGAGCATGAATCGCTCTATGATGAGATCATGCGCGGTGAAAATATTTTCCAGGTCAAGACGCTCGAGCAATTCGAGAAGTTCTGGGCCAAGGTTTTCCATCGGCAGCCTTTTCTACCGCCATTCGGCAAGGAATTCCTCTTCCATCGCTTCCGGCAGAACCATGACTGGTATGGCGAGCTGGTGCAAAGAAACTTTGGTGGCTATACCGATAAAAACGATCCCGAGTATTTCGAACTCTTTATGAACAAGAATCTGGATCGCATTGAAAAGCCGGCTCTCATCATCTGGGGTGAACGCGATCAGCTCTTCCCCGTCGCCTATGGCGCCCAGGGTCATAAGCTGATGAAGGGATCCCGTTTCGTGGTGCTGAAGGATGTCGGGCACGCGCCGCAGGTGGAAGCGCCGCGGCTGGTCGCGCGTCATCTGAAAAGCTTTATCCGCGAGCTGCCCAAAGCCGAGTCCAGTAACTCCTGAACCACAGGCCGGGGGTGGTGGTATAGCCACTCCAGGCCTTGACGATGCGCCCCTCGGTATCCAGGATCAAATAGGAAGGATAGGATCCTATGCGGAGCGCCTCTTCCTCGCTCTCACGCCCCATCAAAACCGGCACCTTCAGTCCGGTATCCTTGACGAAGCTTTCCAATTCCGACGGCTGCGCCCAGCTCAAGGCCAAGGCGGCTTTATGAAAGCTGCCTGGCAGTCTATCTATATTGCTGCCGCTCGCCCGGCACACGCCGCACCAGGGGGCGAACACATAAACGACAGTCAATTTCTCGGGATTCCAAAGGCTTTTGGTCCCACCTGTCAGGACGGGAAGGGAGGCGTTGCGCAGGTTATCAGGCAAGGCTCCGCGGGTCATATTCCGTGATTGCCAGTACTCGACGGCTACGAGGATGACCAGGAAAAGTGCGACATTGCTCAAAAGGCTTTTGAACGTCCTGCGATTCATTTTCAGCATGGGGACTCAACTTCCTTTGGCCAGGAGCTGGATATCCTCGATGGAATAAGGCTTATAGCCCTGATAGATATCCTGATCCCGGTGTTTCTGGCTGTCTGTGGTTTGGAACTGCCCGTCTTTTAAAAACTGCCGCACAGCCCCGTAGGGATCCTGAATACCAAATTTTAGAAGAAGATGCTTGAAAGAGCTCGCAACTTTTTCAATGCTGTTCACCCGGCGTACCAGCATGGGCTCCAGCATCGGCTCCAGAATCTGACTCAAACCCTGACGCAAAGCCTCGTGGGTGCATTTCATGGGTCCGAGCCGCAGATTGCGCATGGCCTGGATGATTTCGGGTCTTTTGGTCTTGGCATCCATTACCGGAATTATCTTTCGTCCTTCCACCATTTCAAAAATCAAAAGTCCCATCACATAGATATCGGAAGCGGCCACAACCGATTCGGCGCTCAGATGCTCGGGCGAATAATATCCGGGTGTCCCGATGATCATGTTTTTATAGGAATCCAGGGCGGAATCGAGGACGAGGCTGAAGTCAGCAAGGAACACGCGACCACTGCGTTCGATCATGATGTTCGAGGCGGAAAGGTCCGCATGCACCAGATCATGAAGGTGAAGGCCATCCAGCCCCTGCGCGAACTGCCAGGCGATGCAAAGGCTCACCAGCGGCGGCAGTCGCCCGAAGTGCTTGATGATCTGCCGCAGAGTCCAGCCATCAATCCACTGCGTGACCATATAAAAAACCGGAGGTTCATAGCAGCCGTCCAGATAACGAACGAGATGCGGATGGGACACGCGCTGCTGCATCATCAGCTCGCGGTGAAAGACGCCGGTGAAGAGCGGATCCTGCCGCAGACGATCGTGCAGGACCTTCACGGCCACAAGCTTCTGCTGCCGCGTGTCCAGGGCCTTGTAAACCCGTCCGAGCGAACCTTCGCCCACCGGTTCAATCAGCTGATAAGGCCCTAACATTCCTTGCAACATGACCAAAATCCGCTCCTTCCCATGCTGCACGCCGTATCGGTCATTTACCGTAAGGTCCAAGAAAAATTTTAACTCTTTTATATTTACCAGTAAAATTAGATGGTTAAAGGCTGCCATTCAGCCCGCTTCGCGTCACGACGAAAAGTTATAACAATCTGTTATCAAAAATTTAAACTGAATGGGCCACCGAGTTCAGACGAAGGAGTATGCGGCATGGGACTTTTCAATCGAAAGAATCCTTATGAAAAGGATGCTCTGGATCTGGAAGCAGCAATGCGCACGACACCCGAAAGGCCGGATATGAAAGCCCGCCCCCCTGCTCCCTCGCCCACGTCCATGATGAGTCCGCAGCCGCCCGCGCCTCACGCGCCCGCGCCGCTGGCTCCCACGCCACCACCCGTGGCGGCATCGGCAATCGCGACAAGACCCGCAGCCTATGGCATTGAAGACGCCATTCAGCTGATGCGTGAGCTGCCTGATAACAAAAAAGAAATGGTCATCACCATCGTTCAAAAGACCTTGGTGTCGGCCAAGATCAATGTGTCGACCATACTCGATGATGCGACGCGCAAGATCGAAAGGCTTGAACGTAAAAATGAGAAGCTGGCTCAGGAGATTCGCGAACTGGAAGAAGCGATCCTCCAAAGGAAGCAGGAGATGGATCATAACGCGCGTGATGTAGCGGAAACGCGTGAAGTCAAAATCAGCTTTGAAACGGCTCTGCGGCCCAGCGGCATCGGGGAAATCTCCCTCGATCCACTGCCCTATATTCCCGATCAAAAAGCCGGTTAACGCGACGGCTGCAGCCGGGGTTTTTCACCCCGGCCGAGCACCCAATACAAAATCTCACCCGTAAGTCGCGCCTTGCCATCCCAGGTCAGGGAGTCACGCGCATAGTTCTGTCCGTTGCGACTCAATTCCAAAAGCCGCGCGCGATCATGCTCCAGTTCATCCAGGGTTTTTTGGATATAGGCGACAGCAGCGGTTTCATTGCTCAATGGAATTTTAAAACCGATGCCCTGATGAACGATATCACCGGGCCCACCGTAGTCGGACACCATGGGCACAGCCCCGGTGGCAAGGGCCTCGAAGACTACGCCCCCACCGAATTCACGGACCGATGGGAACACCATCACATCGGCCTTCATGAAATATTGCAGCGCCGTTTCATGATTCACCATACCCGTAAAGGTCACACGCGCCTTGATTCCCAGGGTCTGAACCAGCTCTTCCAGAGCCTGCCGCTCCGCGCCGTCACCCACGATGGTGAAATGCGCGCGCCCCGTCCGCAGGAGTTCCGCAGCGCCTTTGATGGCAAGGTCGCAGGCCTTATAGGGCACAAGCCGACCGGCAAAGAGGAGCTGCAGGGGCTTGCTCGTCACGGCCATGATCCGCCGCATCTGCAGCATCTCGGGCGTGATTCCATTTTCCGGCAGGAAGAAAACCTTATCCTGATAGGCTGCGAATTCTGAGCAGGTCTGCGAAGATCCGGCGATGATGGCCCGGGCCTCGGCATAGGTGGACCTTGCATAAGGCATCAGCTGATACACTTTTCTCAGGCTTGAAATCCATTCCTTTTGCTTCTGCGCCTGCTGATAGCCAGCCGGAAAAGGCAGACCACCATTGATGGGACCGATGACAAAAGGCAGTCCGAATTTTTTCGTCCAGCGGGCCCACGGGCTCGGCAGGACAGGTGCCACCGGCGTTAATCTTAAAACACAGTCATAGGTCCTGCTCTCCACCAGACCACGCAGCTGACGCCAGGCGAGCCATTCGAAAACAATATAAAAAGGCAGACGCACAGCAGTCAGAGCCTGGCTGCCGAAATCCCCTTTGAATATTTTCTCAAACATCCAGTTATAAAAAGTGTCGAGCCAACCCAGATCTATATACGTGATATCCGTGAAGGGCCCCCGTTTTTTTTCATGAGCCGGCTTATTGCGAATGTGCGTGACGAGATGCACACGATGCTGCCGCGCCAGAGCCTCGGCATGACGGTAGCCGACCAGCGGCACGCTTATCCAGTCCGGATTATTCTGCTCACTCAAAACCAGGATACGGAGGGGTTCCATGTTCAACCTTTGGCGAGGATCGCCTTATGAAGTTCAGTCGCAAAATGTTCTGCGGAGAATTGCGTGACGGCCGTCTGCCTTGCGGCCTTGGCCAACACCACGCGCAAATCACAGTCGGCACCGAGGCGCAGCATGGCCAGGGCGAGACCCGGCACATCCCTCTGCGCGACAAGGATACCGTTCACATCAGGCTCGATCATCTCGGGAGTGCCGCCGATGATGGAGGCAATGACCGGCAGCTGACAGGCCATCGCTTCCATGACTGACACCGGGGCAGCCTCACCAAAGCCGACGCTCGGCAGGATAAAACAGTCGGCTTCATGCAAAAGCTCCAGGACTTCATGCTCACCTGCGGTCCCGACCATGCGCACATGCCCTTCGAGCTTCAGCGCGACTATTTCCTTTTCCAGAATCGGTCGCTCTTCACCATCCCCGACTATGGTATAGGTCGCATTCAAACCCTGATCCAAAACCTGCCTGAGCGCGCGAATCGCATAGATGTGCCCCTTGCATTCGGCAAGCCGCGCGACCGTGATCATGCGCAGGATATTAGGCTGACCAGCCCGGACGGGGCCGGGCCGAAAGGCATCGACATCCACGCCCATGCGAATGACAGGCAGGCGTTTTTTATCCATGCCACAGGCCTCCCAGACCTGGGTTTGCAGAGCAAAGGTTACGCACGCGATAAAACGCGCCCGAGCGAATTTGAACTTATGATCGCCGCCATAAACCGGCAGATCCCCATGCAGGGTCAAACTATAAGGCAGATCCCCAGCCTGATCAGCCATCGCCAGAAGATGAGCGACGTTCGCACAGCTGTGCCCGTGGATGTGGCCCAGATTTTCCTGCTTCGCGAGGATCAGAAGATCCGCGGCGCAGATCATAAGCCCGATCAGTCGTAGGCGACTGATCCAGCCTGCATCCTGAAGACGCGCGATATAAAGGAGCATGCGAAGGGTCAGCCCCGGCCTTCGCATCAGGTAAAGAAGCGCCATCAGAAAATTCGGGGGAAAAATATAATGGGTTTCCGTCTGCGCCTCGGGTCCAAAAGCGTGCCGGCTGGCCATCTGAGGCCGACGGGTCGAGAGCAGGAAGACATCCGCCCCCAACTTGCGCAGAACGCAAATCTCGCGCCAGAAAAAAATATGCGTCTGGCCAGGAAATTCCGGAACGAGATAACCGATGCGCATGGCGGCTCCGCAAAGGATCAGATATCAAAACCAATGCCGGCCTGGACCTGATCGTTTTCGTTCTTATCGACATTGTAAGCCGCGTAACCATAGAAATTCGGCTTTCCGAGCATAAGGCCGATTCCCGCAAAGGGCCCGCCCAGATCCGCGTTGGCATCGCTCTGGTCACCAACTGCCGCGCTGGTCCAGGCCCCAATGCCGACCTGCACGTAAGGGGCGAAAACACCCGTCATGAATCTGTATTTCACGTTAAGGTCACCGGCCAGGGCCAGTCCCACCCCATCGTCATCCTTTTCCGTTTTCTTGTCATTGGCGTCATCGGTGGCCTTGGCGTCCGCATCCACCCAGCCGATGCCGACTTCGAAATTCCACTGACTTCCCCAATAAAGGAAATTCACGCCCAGATCGGCGTTCATGGGATTATGATAACCAAGGTTCAAGGTCCAGTTCGCGTAGCCAGGACTGGCAAGGCAAAGTCCTGCCGTAGCCAACGCAAAAAGCAGCCGTTTCATCATTGTATTGATCCTTTCCCTTTTCCATTAGGTTAAAGCATCCCATGCCCTGCGTCATCAATCTTTCCTTCCCGGCAGAATCACACCCGCAAACCACCAGAAGGACTTGAAAACTGCCAGCCTTGAATTTTTTTCTCAAGTTGGGCCCCCAAATGCCGATACAGTCCGCTGGAAACCTTTTCACCCGTAATAGGCCGTCATGAATATGCTGAAGCAATATATTAGCCTGCAATTTTATAGAGTTGAATCTTTATAGCAGGCGTAGCTTGAGCACGGGTTCGTACGAATTCACGGGCGGGATAACTGGGGAGTCTGCACATGAAGAGTTTGGGAGCCAAGGTCTTACATAAAAGTTTGCTTTTGGGCTTGGGTGCGATGGTCATGCACACCGCCTGCAGCAATTCAAATTTCCGCAGTACGACCGTGGAAGCCACCGCAGAAAACGCCAGCAGTGATGATGCGGCGCCTGTGGAAGACAGTGGCATCACCACGGCTCCGATCAGTTCGAGTGATTTGGATGTGCCGGCTGCTTTGAAGCCTGCGCCCGATTCGCTTTTTTCGCAGTTTCCCACCACTGTGCTCAAGAATGCTGAGACGCAGTTCACGCTCGATTTGAAAGACGTGACAGCCAAAGTTAATTTGGTCGATAAGACGTCGCCCAAGACCGAAAGCTTTCCACAGAACACCCGGACAGCAACAACCGACCCTTTCAAGCAAGGTAACCCTGGTCAGGAAGTGACAGATCAGTTTACTCAAGCTGGAAAGAAGGGCGACGTTGATATTCTGGTCGTTATCGACAATTCCGGATCCATGGATAAAGAGCAGGAGAATCTTTCAACGAAAATGGATGCGCTCCTGGCTTCGATCAAGGATGCGAACTGGCAGATTAGCGTTATCAATACCAACACTGTGATCAATGGCAATACTCTTAACGACGGACACAATGATCCTGCAACTGAAGGTCAGGAAACCTGTATTTCCACTTTAATCAAGAAGGGCGACGTCAACGCCGCCGATGAATTCTCAAAGGCAATAAAGGCCGGCACATCCGGTTCTGGCTTCGAACAAGGAATTCGCCAGGCTGTTGTGGGCCTGCGTTGTCCAGGCAAGAACGTAGTGCGTGCGGGATCCACTCTTGCGGTTTTGATTGTGAGCGATGAAGATAACTGCAGCCAGGATGGTGGTGACTGCGGCAACACCAAATGGGCCAAGGAAACTTATCTCATAGATTATGTGGAAAAGACGCTGGGCCGTACGGTCGGAAAGAACGCCGGGTTCTATGGTATTATCGCTCCCAGCAAAGACCTGTGTAGGACCGCTTTGAATGCGGGAACCCAGTATATCCGTCTCTTCAACTACAAATCCACGCCTGGCCTCAATTATGGTAACATCTGCGATGCTAACTATGCTGGTACCCTGAATCGCATTTCCGACAGCATCGCCTTACAGCTGGATAATACGTTTTCCCTATCGGCCAAGCCTGAGCCTGGCAGCCTCGTTGTCACTGTGACCTCGCCTGCACCAGCGAGTGTGACGACGACCGTTAATCCAAATGACTACACGGTCACCGAAAAGAGCCTGAAATTCGCCGTTGGTAAAGAGCCTGCCAATGGTAGCACAATCAAGGCTATCTATCGAATTAACGCTGTACCTATGTTCAACTCGGTTACCCTGGCCAATGACCCCGCCGCAGGTACGATCTCGGTAACTGTGAATGGTGCCATGCTAAATGCCGGCGCTTACACCGTCAGTGGCCGGATTATCGCATTCGCAACGCGGCCAGCAGCCAATGCTGACATCAAAGTCAATTACCGTATGAACATGCCTCTGGCGGATACTTTCCAACTTGCTGGAAGGCCGGTGGCAGGCGTTACAGTCAAGGTCAAGAACGTCGCCACCAACAACTTCTCGTACGATGCAGCGACACGAAAAGTGAAACTGAACTTCTTCCCGCTGGATGCGGAA